>CAZADC010000200.1:0-4389 GCA_964483755.1 uncultured Planctomycetaceae bacterium
TGCCGCGCCAGCCCCTGCTCGACCGACTCGGCCAGCGCGTCGCGCCAGCCGTCGCCGGCAGGGTAGGCGCCCTGCTCGGTCTCGTGCACGTAAAGTCTTTCCAGCACTTCCTCAACGGCCTGTGAGATCATTTCTTGCCTTGGAGCTTGCTGCGAATCCACTTGACCAGGCGCGGCTCGTCCGGCTGCTCGTACCCGCAATGCGGGCACTTGACGCGCCGGCACCCACCCATCAGCGAGCACCCGCGGCACGCCCGCCGGGCCTCGTCAGCATCGAACTCGCGATTGCAGAACGGACATTTCATAGCACGGCCCCGGTAAGCTCAAACAGAACGTGTGCGATGAGCCCGGCCGCGAACGCCACCAGCAGGATGATGCCCGCTGACATGAGCGTCAGCTTCCATCCGCGCTCCTTCTTGAGGATCAGAAACTGCGCGACGCAGGGCAGGAACAACGTCAGCGTGATCGCCGCGACCGCAAGCTGCGCGCCGTTGAGCAGCCCGGCCTGCTGGAGGTCGAACAGCCCGGCCGCTCCGTAGTCGCGCCGGAAGAAGCCGAACAGGAAGGCGACGGCCGCCTCGTCGGGCAGGCCGAGCAACCGGACCGCCGGCTCCAAGACCCGGACCGCAAGCTGGAAGAGCCCCGTCACCTCGCCGATCCAGATGAACACACTCGCCAGCATGAACAGCGGGATGACCTCCTTGAAGTACCAGACCATCCGCGAGTACGTCTTGACCAGGACGTTGGTGATCTTCGGAAGGCGAAGCGGGGGCAGTTCCATGTAGAAGCTCGGGCGCGGACCGGGGAGAATCTTCGCGGCCAGCAGACCGGAGAGCAGGAAGGTGCATCCGACGAAGCCCGCCCAGGCCAGCAGCGCCAGGGGGTGTCCCGACAGAAGCCCGAGGATCACGCCAAGCTGGGCCGAGCAGGGAATCGCCAGCGCCAGCAGGAACGAGGAGATGATCTTCTCGCGGCGGGTCTCGAGGGTGCGGGTGACCATGGTGGCCATCGTGTCGCACCCGAAGCCCAGCACGATGGGGATCACCGCCCGCCCGTTGAGTCCGATCCGCTTGAACATCCGGTCGATGAGCATCGCCAGGCGCGGCAGGTACCCGCTGTCCTCCAGCAGCGAGAACGCCAGGAAGAACGTCCCGACGATCGGAAGGACGATCGCGACGGCGTAGCGAAGCCCGAGCGTGAAGACCCCGTAGTCCCCGGCGAACAGGTCGCGGATCACCTGCCACGGGATCAGCCAGGCGACCGCCTGCTCCACCCACGGGTTGACGTACTGCTCGAAGATCGTGCCCTCGATCCAGTCCACGACCACGCCCGCGCCAAATCCGCCCACGAACTTGTAGAGCCCGAAGTACAGCACGACCAGCAGGATCGGGATGCCCGTGACCGGGTGCATGCACAGGCGGCTGAGCTTCTCGCGCCAGGACGTCCGCTCCCGCGCCGGGAAGGTCGCCGTCTCGCCGAGAATCTCCTCCACCTCGCGCCGTGCGGCGACGGTGACGTAGTAGTGCAGCGAGTGGTCCAGCTCGCGCCGCGCGGCGTCGGCGATGCGGCGGATATCCTCCATCCGCCCGTTGTCCAGGTGCGCCGCCAGCTCGTCCTCCGCCTCCGTCTCGTCCTGAAGCAGCAGCAGCGCCCGGCTGCGGGCGGACATCGCCTCGCTCGGCGGGAGCAGCCCGGACACCTCATCGATCGCCTCTTCGATGACCGGACCGTAGTCGATGCGCAATCGCTCGGCCGGGGCGACCTGACCGATGCGCATCGCCAGCTCGCCCATGCCCTCGCCCGTGGTCGCGACGGTTTCCACCACCGGCACGCCGAGCATCTGCTCCAGCTCCTTGACGTCCAGGCGGATGCCCAGCTCCCGCGCCTCGTCGGCCATGTTGAGCACGAGCACCACGGGAAGCCCGGCCTCGATGAGCTGCAGCGTCAGCCCGAGCATCCGTTCGAGGTTCTTGGCGTCGACCACGTGGAGCAACGCCTTCGGACGCGCGCGCAGAAGCATCTCGCACGCGACGCGCTCCTCGTCCGTGATGCCTGACAGCGAATACATGCCCGGCGTGTCGACCACTTCGAACTTTCCCCCCAGGACGCGGCTGCGCCCGCGGGAAACCTCGATCGTCGTCCCGGGATAGTTCGAGACGGTGACGTACCGCCCGGTCAGGCGGTTGAACAGCATGCTCTTGCCGACATTCGGGCTGCCGACGATGAGGATCCTCGAATCGGCCGCTTCGTCGCCGACGTCGTCGGCGCCGCGTCTGACCCCCATCACCCTGCGAATGAACGCTCCGACACTCACTGGATCGCCTCTCCGGTCACTTGGTGGATCCGCCGTTCGGCGCCGATTTGCGCCGCGATCGCCGGGCCGATCGCTTCCTCGCCGGTGGAAGCGGCGGTTGATCCTTCAGCGCCTCGGTCAACCGCCCGATGCGCTCCAGCGCCTGCCGGTCGATCGCGTGCTCCATGCGACAGGCGTTCGCCTCCGCGCGCGGTGCGTCCAGCCCGAGCACGTCGATCAGGAAATCCCGCAGCACGTGGTGTCGCCGGTCGACCTCCTCGGCCGCCTTTCTGCCCTCCTCGGTGAGCGTGATGACCTGGTACGGGTCGTAGTTGACCAGGCCCCGCCCGGCGAGCGTCCGCAATGCGGACGTCACCGACGGCATGCTCACGCCGAGCCGGTGTGCGATGTCCCGGACGCGCGCAACGCGGTTCTCGCAGATCAGCGCCCAGATCGCCTCGAGGTAATCCTCCTGGCTTCGCGTCAGCTTTTTCGGCTTTGTCGGCATGGCTCCTCGTCGGTCCGGGCGCGCGTCCGCCGCGGCAGCGCGATCGAATAGTTAACCTTACCTAACAATGTACGGGTCGGCAAAGAAAAATCCCGCCGTGTAGCCGGCGGGCTACGTCGCCAGCGGGATGACCATGTTCCAGGTCGGCTCCGCGAACTGCCACAGGTCCGGCCCGGTTCCGGTAGCCGCGAAGAGGTGCGTCGGCCTGCCGTCCTTGACGAGCAGCTGCGGGCGTTCGAACGCCGCCTGGGAGGTGACGCTCCCGTCAGACCAGCGGACGTGCCGCGAGTACGCCATCGGCGGATCGGACACGGTCCACTCGACGCCGTCGTCGCTCGTGGCGTGGATGCCGCCGCCCCGCTCGCCGCAGATGCCGCCGTTCATATCCTTCATGATCATCTCGTACCGGCCTTGTGAGCGCCACACGTACGGGTCCTCGACGTGGTCGCCCGTCTCATCGAACCGCAGGATCGGCTCGTCGCGGAGGCGGCGGTACGGGCCGCCGTACTGGTCGGCGTACGCCACGCCGAGACGCAGCAGGTCCCTGTCGAACGCGACGGACTTGTAGATCAGCAGGCACGCTCCGTCTTCGAGCACGCACGGCGCGGGGTTGGTCGTGATCAGCGCGTCCCACCTGCCCTCGCGCGTCTCGAGCACCGGCTCGTCGCGCCGCGTCCACGGCCCGGACGGCGAGGGCGCCGTCGCCAGCCCGATCCGCTGATTGCGCCGCGCTTCGCGCCAGTCGGCGGACCGCGACTCGATCGGGTCGTCCGGCGTCGGCAGGTCGCGCTCGTACGTCGTGCCCGTGTAGAAGAGCAGATACTCTCCGTCGTGGTAGTGGATGGTCGGGTTGTGGGTCATCCGCGCGTCCCACGCGTCGCCGCCGCGCGGCGGGAGGACCACCTCGGCGAACTCGTAAGGCCCGGCCGGGTCGTCCGCCACCGCCCGGACGATTTCCGAGTTGCTCACCCAGTGCGAGAAGGACAGATCGTAAGGCCAGCGGGAGGCGAACATGTGGTATCGCCCGTCGCCGCCGCCGATCACCGATCCGCACCAGACCCAGTATCCGTCCATACGGAACCCGCCGCCGACCGGCGCCGGGCGCAGCCGTTCGTAGAACGATGCACTCATCTTCAATTCTCCTGCATTCACCACGGATTGCAGCCGAGCCCCTCAGCCCCGGCTGCTTCTTCTCCTGCTTCCCGCTGCCTGTTGCCTGCTGCCTCTTGCCTGCTGCCTCTTGCCTGCTGCCTCTTGCCCATTGCCTGTCTTCTCTCATCGCGCAACCCCCGCCTCCAGCCATTGCTGTGTGCGCCCGGCGAGCTCGCCGTCGGCGATCGCCTCGCGAATCCGCCGCATGAACTCCGCGAAGAAATGCAGATTGTGGAGGCTCACGAGGGTCGGTCCCAGCATCTCTTTCGCCATGAACAGGTGCCGCAGCGTGCCGCGCGAGAAACGCCGGCAGGTGTAGCAGTCGCAGCCGGGATCGATCGGATCGGGATATTCGGTGTGGACGGCGTTGCGCAGCCGAATGCGTCCGCCCCACGTGAACGCCTGGGCGTTGCGCCCGTTGCGGGTGGGCAGGACGC
>CAZADC010000200.1:4399-5528 GCA_964483755.1 uncultured Planctomycetaceae bacterium
AGTCGAACATGTCCACGCCGCATGCGACGGCGGCCAGGATGTCCCGGGGCTCGCCGACGCCCATCAGGTAGCGAGGCCGGTCGGCCGGGAGCTGCTCGTCGATCGCCTCCAGCGCCCCGCACATCGCCTCGTGTCCCTCGCCGACGCTCAGTCCGCCGATCGCGTAGCCGGGCAGGTCCAGCTCGACCAGCGCGGCCGCGCTGCGGGCCCGCAGGTCCGCGAACGTTCCGCCCTGCTGGATGCCGAACAGCGCCTGCGGCAGGCCCTGTGCGGAGACGGCGCCGGCCTGGCACCAGGCGGCGCGGCAGCGCGCCGCCCAGGCCGCGCTGCGATCGACGGCCGCGGCGACGGCGTCGCGGTCCGCCCCGCCGGGCGGGCATTCGTCGAGCTGCATTATCACGTCCGCGCCAAGACGGCGCTGGATGTCTACCGCGCGCTCGGGCGTCAGGCGGACAACCGACCCGTCCACGTGCGACCGGAAGGTCACGCCGTCATCGTCGAGCTCCCGCAGGTGGGCGAGGGAGAACACCTGGTATCCGCCGCTGTCGGTGAGAATCGGTCCGTCCCACGCCATCATCGCGTGCAGTCCGCCGAGGCGCTCGACCGTCCGCTCGCCCGGGCGGAGCATCAGGTGATAGGTGTTGCCGAGGATCATCTGCGCCCCGGCAGCGCGGACCTGCTCGCTCGTCAGCCCCTTGACCGCCCCGGCCGTGCCGACGGGCATGAACACGGGCGTCTCGACCCGGCCGCGCGGGGTGTGCAGCGCGCCGCGGCGGGCCTTTCCGTCCGTGTCGATCCGCTCGAAGCTCAGCATGCCGGGCTATCCTCGCACCGCGCGCCAGACGGCCAGGCAGCTCTCCAGCACGCGTTCCACGTCGTCGAGGGGAATCTGGCTGGCGGCGTCGGATTGGGCATTCGGCGGGTCGGGATGGGTCTCGATGAACAGGGCGTCGGCGCCGGCGGCGACGGCGGCCCGCGCCAGCAGCGGGGCGTACTCGCGCCGTCCGCCGGAGGCGTCGCCCAGCCCGCCCGGCTCCTGCACGGAGTGCGTCGCGTCGAACACCACCGGGGCGAACGGGCGCATCTGCGGGATCGACCGCAGGTCCGTGACCAGGCGGTTGTACCCGAA
>CAZADC010000200.1:5538-6905 GCA_964483755.1 uncultured Planctomycetaceae bacterium
GAACGTGCCGCGCTCGGTCAGCAGCACGTTGTCATTGCCCGTCGAGCGGACCTTCTCGACGGCGAGCTTCATGTCCGCACCGGCCATGAACTGGCCTTTCTTGATGTTGACGCACTTGCCCGTTCGCCCCGCGGCCGTGAGGAGGTCCGTCTGACGGCAGAGGAAGGCGGGAATCTGCACGCAGTCGAGCACCTGCCCGGCGGCGGCGACCTCGATTGTCTCGTGCACGTCGCTGAGCACGGGCACGCCGACCTGCTCGCGGACGCTCGCCAGCCATTCCAGCCCCGTCTCGATCCCCGGGCCGCGGACGCCGGCTGCGCTGGAGCGGTTGGCCTTGTCGTAGCTCGCCTTGAACACATATCCGACGCCGAGGCGCGAGCACACGTCCTTCATCCGCTCCGCGACGCGGAGGCACAGGTCGCGGCTCTCGGCGAGGCAGGGCCCGGCGATCAGCGCCGGCGATCCGGCGCCGAACGTCACGTCGGCGATGGAGGCGATCGGGTCGGTCATTCGGCGTTCGGTCCTTTCACCCACGGCCAGAAGTTCCAGCGCGGCTGGGCCGGCGGGACGATCAGGCGGATGCGCTCGCCGGAGACGGACACGTCTATAGGCGTGGACGGCCCGACGTCGCCGTCGGTCTCGGTGGCGACCGGCTCGGGGGTTTCGATGCGGATGTTCCGCGCGCGACGGTAGGTGACGTTGCCCTTCAGCGGATGGCGTCGCAGGAGCGTCCAGGCGGCGTGAAGCACCAGCGCCGTCTGCTCCCGGCAGGAGAAGACGACCAGGTCCAGCAGTCCGTCGTCGAACTGCGCGTCGCGGCAGATCCGCAGTCCGACCGCGTAGCGGGAGATGTTCCCGATGAACGCCAGCCCGACGTCGTCGAAGACCTCCTCGCCGTCGGCGGTGATCTTCATCCGCGGGAAGTCGTGCTCCCAGAACGTCCGCCATATCGGCCAGAAGTAGCTCAGGTGCGAGATGTGTCCGCTGCGGACGGTACTGAGGCGTCGGACGACCTCGCCGTCGAATCCGACGCCGATGATCATCAGGAAGCTCCGGTCGTTGACGGTCCCGACGTCGCAGTCCATCACGCGCCCGTGGAGGAGGCAGTCGAGCAGGCTGTCCGGTCGCCGGGGAATCTGCAGCTCCTTGGCGAGCAGATTCTCCGTCCCGGCGCGGGCGGCGAGGATGGGGACCCGGCGGCCGGCGAGGGCGGTGGCGACCTCGCGGACGGTCCCGTCGCCGCCCCAGACGATCACCGCCCCCGCGTCGTCGGCGATCTCGCGGGCACGTCGGGTGGCGTCGCGCGGAGCCTTGGTGACGTACTCGCACCACGCCAGACCCCGCGCCGTCAGCCCGGAGCGCAGCTC
>CAZADC010000201.1:0-6902 GCA_964483755.1 uncultured Planctomycetaceae bacterium
CGCCCGCTGACGTTCGACGAGTTCACGCAGATGTGGAAGGACGTGGTGTTCGTCTCGGCGACGCCGGCGGACTACGAGGTCGAGCTGGCCGGCGGCGAGGTGGTCGAGCAGATCATCCGCCCGACCGGGCTGGTCGATCCGGACGTGGAGGTTCGCCCGGCGCGGGGTCAGGTCGCCGACCTGCTGGAGGAGGTCCGCGCCCGCGTGGAGGCCGGCGAGCGAACGCTCATCACCACGCTGACCAAGCGCCTGGCCGAAGACCTGTCGGAGTTCATGCGGCAGGAGGGTTTCCGCTGCAAGTACCTGCACAGCGAGATCGACACGCTGGAGCGCGTGGACATCCTCCGCGACCTGCGCGAGGGCAGGTTCGACGTGCTGGTCGGCGTCAACCTGCTCCGCGAGGGGCTGGACCTGCCGGAGGTTTCGCTGGTGGCGATCCTCGACGCCGACAAGGAGGGCTTCCTCCGCTCGGCGACGAGCCTGATCCAGACGATCGGCCGCTGCGCCCGGAACGTCAACGCGAAGGTGTTCCTCTACGCCGACCGCGTTACCGAGGCGATGCGGCAGGCCATCGACGAAACGTCCCGCCGGCGCGACGCCCAGCTCGCCTACAACCGTGAGCACAACATCACGCCGCAGACGATCCGCAAGGCGATCCGCACCGCCCTGGCCGACCAGCTCCGCGCCCGCCAGACCGCCCGCGAGGCGATCCACGCCAGCGAAGCCGAGTACGACCGCGACGAGCTCGTCGCGCAGCTCGAATCGGAGATGTTCGAGGCCGCCGAGGCGCTGGAGTTCGAGAAGGCGGCCCGTCTTCGCGATCGGATCGCCGAACTGAAGGGCGAGGATGACCCGGGCGCTCCGTCCGGCGGCGAGACCGACGACGCCCCGCCCAAGAAGACCGGGCGCAAGGGACGCGTCGCGCGGAAGTAGCGGCCGGGCTTACTTCCGACCGTCAGCCCATGCTTCCCGAGGGAAGCCGGGCAGCGAAGCTACTCGATCTCGAACGGGTCGCGATCGACGTCTGATATGACGACCTTCAGCTTCGGTCGCGCCTCGGCGATCCGACCGGCCAGGCGCTCCAGCGTCATCCGCTCGGAGTTCGAGTGCCCCAGGCACACGACCGTCACTCCCGCAGCCGCCGCGGCGAGCGCGTCGTGATGCCGCATCTCGCCCGTGACGAACAGCTCCGCGCCCATGGCGGCCGCCCGGCGCCACATGTCGCCGCACGAGCCCGCGCCGCACGCCGCCGTCGCGACGGGCCTGTCCTCTCCGCCGGGCGGGCGGGCGACCAGCACACGCTTCACCCCGGCCGCCTTCTTAAGGCGATCGACAACCGTCGAGGCCTTCACCGACCGCGCGAAGCGCCCGATCCGCCCCATGCCGACGCCCGGCGGGACATCCGCCAGCGGGTAGACGTCCATCGCCGGCGTCTCGTAGCTGTGGGCGCGGCGGATCTCACGGCACACGTCCGCCGCGGCCGTCAGGGGCGCGACGACCTCCAGGCGCATCTCCTCGACCGCCTCGTGCTCCCCGGCCGCGCCGATCGTCGGCTGGGAGCCCTCCCCGCCGCAGAACGTCCCGATGCCGTGCGAGAAGAACGCGCAGTCGCGGTAGTTGCCGATCCGCCCGGCCCCGGCGGCGAAGGCGGCTTCGGCGACGCGCGACAGCTCCTCCTGCGGCACGAAGACGACGATCTTGCACTCGCCGTCGCGGCGGACCGGTTCGAGGGGGCGATAGTCGTCCAGCCCCATCGCCTCGGCGAGCACGTCGTTCGCCCCGCCCGCCGCGGCGTCGAGCGCGGTGTGCGTGCAGTGCACCGCGATCCCCCGCCGCAGCGCGTCGAGCAGCACCGGCGTTGCCGCGGCCGTCACGCGAGAGATCGGCTTGAAGATCACGGGGTGGTAGGCCATCACCATCTGCGCGCGGGCGCGGACGGCCTCGGCGAGCACCGGGACGGTCAGGTCGATGCACAGCATGAGCTTGCCGACGTCCGCCTCGCCATCGCCGGCCAACAGGCCGACGTTGTCCCACTCGGCGGCGAGACTCGGCGGGGCAATCCCCTCCAGCGTGGCGACCACGTCGCGGACCTTCATCGCGTCAGCTCCTTTCCGTCGCCGTCGGGCGGACACTCCCGATCCAACAGGTCGGCGTAGGCGGCCATGATCCGCCGGGTGACGGGTCCGGGGCGCCCGGTGCCGATCGCCCTGCCGTCGATTGTCGTGGCCGGCCGGATGCCGCTGCACGAGGCGGTCAGGAACATCTCGTCCGCCTCGTCGATGCGGGCGCCCGGGATCGGCGACTCGGCGTCGCAGGCAATCCCGAGTTCCGCGCAGAGCTCCAGAACGGCTTCGCGCACGATGCCCGGCAGGACGGGCGTGTCGAGGGGCGGCGTGACCGCCATGCCGTCGGCGACCAGGAACACGCTGCAGTAGCACGCTTCCGCGAGTCGCCCGTCCGGCGTCAGCCAGATCGCCTCCTCCGCACCGCGGGCGACGGCGGCGTCGCGGGCGAGCACGCGGGCGAGGTAGCAGCCGGTCTTGTTGCCGAACTCCGGATGCCCCGGCGCCTGGCGGATGTCGGACGTCACCACGGCGACGCCCTCGTCGTACCACGCGGCCGGGTACTGCCCAAGCGGATCGGCCGTGACGATCATCCGCGGCGGCGCCGGGTGCGCGGCCGACCCGCCCGGCGTGAGCGTGATTCGCACGCGGGCGTCGCGCAGGACGTTGGCGTCGAGCACCTGCGCGACGGCGGCTGCCAGCGCATCGCCCGTCAGGTCGGGCTCGGTCGCCAGGCCGAGCATCTCCGCCGTAGCGAACAGCCGGGCTGCGTGCCGGTCAAGCCGGAACGCCCGGCCGTTTCGCGCGAGCAGCGTGGTGAACGCGGACTTCCCGTGCAGCAGCGCCGCGTCGTGAACGCTCACGACGGCCCGGTCGGCCGGGACGATGCGCCCGCTGATGTACACGTGGCTTCCGAACATGGGCGCGAGTGTATCCCGCCCCGCCGTCGTCCGCAAACGGATGGCGCCGCCCCGACTGGCGGCATTCGAGCGCGGCCGTGCGTGTCGGCGCGGCGGCCCTGGCGAGGGCGACGGTAATTGCCGGCGCGGCGGCCTTCCCAGGCCGCCGCGGCCTGACTGCTGCACACCGCGGTGCCCTGGGAAGGACACCACGCAGACGCGGATCGAGGACGCCGCGCACGCACTCGGCGCCCGGGCAAACTCGCTCAGTCCGTCGGCTCGGTCGCCGGCGTCTCTTCCGGCTGCGGCGGCAGCATGACGGCGTCGATCACGTGGATCACGCCGTTGGAGCATTCGATGTCCGCCCCGCTCACCGACGCGCCCTGCACGACGATCGCGCCCTTGGCGGGCTGAACGGTCAGCGGAATGTCAGCCGCCGTCGGAATGACCTGCATCCCCGCCACGTCGGACGCCGTCAGCTTGTCCGGGACCACGTGGAACAGGAGGATCGTCCTGAGCGTGTCGGCGTTCTCGGGTTTGAGCAGGTTCTCCAGCGTCCCTTCCGGGAGGGCGTCGAAGGCCGCGTCGGTCGGTGCGAAGACGGTGAACGGCCCCTTGCCTTCCAGCACGTCCACGAGCTGGGCCGCCTCCAGCGCCGCGATGAGCGTCTGGAAATTCCCGGCCGCCCGGGCGGTCGCGACGATGTCCGCCTCGTCGGTCGGCGTCTCGGCGTCGTCGTCGGGCGGCGTGTCCTCAGCCGGCGGCAGCAGGACCGCGTCGATCCCGTGGATCACGCCGTTGGAGCACTCGATGTCCGCCTGGACGACCTCCGCGCCGCCGATCATGACGGCGCCGTCCTCGCTGACGGACACCTCGATACTCTCACCGAGCACGGTCTCGACCTGGTCCGCGTCGGCAACCGCGGACGAATCCAGTCGCCCCGCCACCACGTGGTACTTCAGGATGTCCTGGAGCTTCCGGACATTCTCAGGCTTGAGCAGATCCTGCAGCGCCCCTTCCGGCAGCGCGTCGAAGGCGGCGTCGGTCGGCGCGAAGACGGTGAACGGTCCGGGCGCCTTGAGCGTGTCGGTCAGCCCGCCGGCCTGCACCGCCTGGACCAGCGTGGCGAACCCGTCAGCCGCCATCGCGGTCTCCACGATGTCCTTCTCCTGCTCGTCGTCGGCCATCACGTCGTCCAGCGTCGGAATGTCGGCCGCCTCGTCGATCGTGTCGTCGGGCAGCTCGTCCGGCGGCGGGGGCGGCTGCTCCTCTTCTCCGCACGCGCCTACGAACAGCAGCGAGCAGACCAGCAGCGCAGCAAGCAAAGCAATCGAGCGAGGCATGACATGCTCCTTTCCACGAGTAGGCCCGGTCCCTCGGGCATCGGTTCGCCCTGCATCCGTGCACAGGAATTATAGGCAGCCCGCCGGCCGGTCGTCCACGTCAGGGCGCCATCGTATCTTCCGAGGCGATCAGCCACTCCAGCAGCATCCGCCGGTGGTCGGCGACGATCTCCGCCAGCGACGGGTCCGCCGCCAGGTTGTTCAGCTCGCGCGGGTCGGCCTGCAGGTCGTACAGCTCGTCCACGTCGCCCGGGGTGTAGCAGTACTTCCAGCGATCGGTCCGCACGCCCTTGACCCGCCCGCGGTACATCGTCGGGCAGAGGTGGTGCCCGGTGTCTTCGGCGAGCTCCGCCTCCAGCTCATCGGTGACGTCGGCCGGGCAGAGCGGCGCCCCCGGGCCGCCGTGCTCCAGGAACACCCGGTCGCGGTGGACGTCCGTCTCGCCGCGCAGCAGCGGCGCGAAGCTCTCGCCCTGCACGACGTCCGGCGCCTCGACGCCCGCCAGCTCGCACAGCGTGGGGTAGATGTCGATGTTCGTCGCCATCGCGTCCGTCTCGCGGGCGCGGAACCGCCCCGGCCAACGGCAGATCAGCGGAACGTGGGTCAGCGCCTCGTACAGGTGCGGGCCCTTGCGGATCATCCGGTGGTCGCCCATGTAGTCGCCGTGGTCGGCCGTAAAGATGACAATCGTGTCTTCTGCGACGCCCTGCTCGTCGAGCGCCTGGAGGATCCGCCCCACTTCGTCGTCGATGCAGCTGACCATGCCCCAGTAGATGCGGATCAGGCGGCGGATGTCTTCGCCGGGATACTCCCTGCCGTAGCGATCCCACTCGACCACCTTCTGCTGGCGGAAGGGCTTGTTGTCCGTCTCCCCCTCCGTCCAGGCGGGCAGCGGGACATCCACGTGGTCGTACATGCTCGCGTAGGGCTCGCACACCATGTACGGCGGGTGCGGGTCGGGAATGCTCAGCCAGCAGAAGAACGGCTCGGCGGCCGCGACCCGCTCGGCGACGTATTCCCGCGTCCAGCGTCCCAGCGTGCCGGTAATGTTCATCTCGGGCGGAATCGGGTCCTCGGCGAACGGAAGCTGCATCGTCCCGTCGCGGGCCTCGCGAACCTTCCGCTGCGTCTCCTCGTCGCCCGCGCGCAGCTCCGTGTGCGTCGCCAACTGCGCGTGGTCGAAGATCCGCGCGATCCGCGTCGCGCCGAAGCAGTGGTCCTTGCCGATGAGGGCCGTGTGATAGCCGTTGGCGCGCAGGAGCCCGGGCAGGTCGATCTCGCGGTCCGACATGAACCGGTCGTTGGTGTAGCTCAGGTTCGTGTGGTTGTACCGCCCGGTGAACAGCCCGACGCGGGACGGCAGGCAGATCGGCGTCGTGACGTACCCGCGGGAGATGTTCACGCCCTCGCCGGCCATGCGATCGATGTTCGGCGTGCGGATCAGCGGGTTGCCGCTGCACCCGAGGGCGTCGTAGCGGTGCTGGTCGGTGTAGATCAGGAGGATGTTCGGGCGTCGGTCCTGCGGCATGTCGGTTCCTTTTCTCGCGCGGGGGAGTGCGGCGAGGCGTAACCGTACCCGACCGACTCCGGTGATTCCAGACCCCACCGGGGCGACGTAGCGAACGTAATGTCCTCCCGGCACGTCAGGCGCGGTGTCCTCCCCCTTCGGCGGGCTCAGGACGCCGCGTCATATCACACCGTCGAACGCTTCGGCACGACAGGCTCGGCGTCGGGCGCGTAAGCACACGGCGGCCTCGGAAGCCCGCCGCGCCGGACATGGCGGATGCACTGGCCCGCCGGGGCGACGCGCCGTCGGTTGACACGTCTTCCGCCGCGCCAATCCGGGCTCGATTTGCGGGGCGGAAGGTGCGATGATACGGTCTTTCGAGGATACCGCCGAATGGACGTGGAACAGACGAAATCCTGGATCGAGGCCGGGCGGCTCGACGAGGTCGAGTCGGCCTGGATGGAGGCGCTGGAGCGCGAGGAGGCGCCGGAGGAGATGGCCGGCGTGCTGGAGGCGCTCGTGGAGGCCGACCAGCTCGACGCCGCCGAGACGCTCGGCTGGGCGCTGCTGGAGCAGCGCTGCGAGGATCGCGACGTGGACGAGGCGGCGGCGACGGCGCGGGCGGTCGTCTCGGCCGTGCCGGTCAGCGACGAGCTCCGCGGCCAGGCGGGCGAGGTCTGCCTCACCGACCGCCTGCCACTCTACCCTGGCGGCTGGCGGCCCCAGGGCGTCGGTGACGGCTCCGGATAAGGTCGTGGCACTATGAGCCGCGGGTAGGTCGGGGGCCGCGTACAGCGTATCCTCAGCGGCCAGGTGGGCCGCTGAGGCCACCTCCCGCAAGTGCCCCTCAAAGGCCGTACGGGCCGAGGATTCGTCGGCCGCGGCCTGCTCGAGGCGGCCAAGGGATTGACAGCCGGAGAGCATCACGATCAACACGGCGACCAGTACCAACACAGCGTAACGATTCATCTCTCGATCTCCATCCAACAGGGGAATGCCTCCACTTTCCTCTCAAATCAATACGGAGCGGAACACCCATGCGGTTTGGCGTGCCCGCACCAGCCGGCCTGCTTGATTTCGAAGCCGGCGG
>CAZADC010000202.1:0-6886 GCA_964483755.1 uncultured Planctomycetaceae bacterium
CCGCGGGAGATCTCGGCGATCTGCTCCTGTCGGCTGTCGGCGCGCCCGATGTAGCTCATGAGCTGGAGGTAGTCGATGAACACGCACTGGATGTCGTGGGCCGCCTTCAATCGCCGGGCCTTGGCGCGAAGCTGAAGGATCGTGAGCATCGCCGAGTCGTCGATGAAGATCGGCGCCTCCTCGAGGTCGCCGGCCGCCACCTGGAGGTTCGTCCAGTCCTCGGCCGAGATCATCCCGCGCCGCATCCGCTGCATGTCGAACTGGGCGTGCGACGCCAGCAGCCGCTGGGCGAGCTGCTCCTTGGACATCTCCAGCGAGAACAGCGCGACCGGCTGCTTGTCGACGACGGCCATGTGCTCGGCCATGTTCAGCAGGCAGCTCGTTTTGCCCATCGAGGGTCGCGCGGCGAGGATGATCATCTCGCTGTTCTGGAGTCCGCTGGTCATCTCGTCGAGCTGGTGGAAGCCCGTCGCCCGCCCGGTGACCATCTGCCCGTCGTTCTCCTGGAGCGTCTCGAAGGTCTGCTGGAGCAGGCCCTTGAGGTCGACGGCCTCGGTGCCGAGCTGGTCCTGGGCAATCTCGAAGACGCGCTGTTCGGCCTGATCGATGACGGCGGTGGCTTCCTCGCGCGAGTCGTAGGCCTCGTTGGCGATCTCGGTTCCGGCGACGATCAGGTCGCGCAGGAGCGCCTTGTCGCGCACGGTGCGCGCGTAGTACTCGGCGTTGGCGGCGTTGGGCACGCCCTCGACGAGGGCGACGAGATAGTCCACGCCCCCGACTTCCTCCAGCAGCTTCTGGCGGGACAGCTCGTCGCGAAGCACGACCGTGTCGACCGGCTTGCCGCCCTGCCGGAGGTCGACCAGCGCCTGGAAGATCGTCTGGTGGGCGGGACGATAGAAGTGCTTCGGGCGGCAGATCTGCACGACGATGTCGATCGTGGGGGCGTCGAGGATCATCGAGCCGAGCACGCACGCCTCGGCCTGGATCGACTGCGGCGGGACGCGCGCGATCCGCTCGCCGTCGCTGTCCTGAACGTACGCTCCGTCCGCTCTCGTCTCCGCGCGACTCATCGCCGTCCCTGGCTGGGGTGAATGGTCCGACTCTCCTCTCGTCCTGCGTCCGCGCCGCGACCGGCGCGAAGACGATTGTAACGCTTCGCCAGTCTTGTGAGAAGGCTGCGTCGCAGCTTGCCGGCCTCGCCGGCCCGGCGGAGCTGTCGGCAAATTCTTCGCGGTCCTGCTCGCGTCGGTCCAGCCGTCGGAGAGGCCAGAACTTGCGCCCCGGCGCCGCTTGGGCGATTGCGTGTCGGGCTTCGCCCGAAAAAAACGACCCGGCAGCCGCGATTTTTCCTTGGCGCGGGCTCAGTCTGCGGGCAGGTCGACGATCCGTCCCGTCTCGGCCGACTCAAGGGCCGCCTCGATCAGGCGCACGTTTCGCACCCCCACGTCCATCGGCACGGGCGAAGGCGCCCCGTCGCGCACCGCCCGAAGGAAGTCGCGGATGGGCAGGCGGAAGAAACCGAACGTGTCCTGTCCGACGGGGGTGTTTCCGAACGTCAGCGGCCATTCGTAGCGCTTCGCGTCGGCGAGGGTGACGCCCTGCTGCGAAAGGTCGGCGTCGGCGCGTCCCTCGGTCGCCTGCACCGAGACGACGAAGTTGACCACCATCGGCCAGGAGTCGGGCATGATCCACGACGTCTCGAGCGTCGCCATGCCCTCGGGAAAGGTCAGGTGAATCTGCATGCTGTCGTAGCAGTCGATCCCGCGGGCGGCGAGGACGTCCTTGCGCCCCTCGGCGAAGACGCGCGTGGGCCAGGCGTCGAACATCCAGCACGCCAGGTCGGCGATGTGGCTGCCGAGGAACCACTCCGGACCGGTGCGCCCCGCCCACCTGAACCATTGCGTCGCCACCTCGATCCGATCGGACAGGCGGACGTACATCATCTGCGGGCGCCCGATCTCGCCGCCGGTCAGCCGGTTGCGGATCGTCCGCATCGCCGGGTTGTAGCGGTTGTGGAAGTCGACCATGCCGATCACGCCCGCGTCGCGGACGGCCGCCGCGATCGCTTCCGCCTCGGCGCTGGACAGTGCGAGGGGCTTCTCAACGAGGACGTGCTTGCCCGCCCCGGCCAGCGCGACGCACGGCTCGACGTGCGCGAAATCCGGCGTGGCGATGCTGACGGCGTCGACGCGCCCGTTGGCGGCGACATCGGCGAAGTCCGTCGTCCACTCGCAGCCGTGCCTGGCCGCGAGGAGCTTCGCACGGGATTCGTCGAGGTCGCATACGCAGACCAGCTCACTGAGCGGATCGTCGGCATACGCGTCGACGTGAATCTCTCCGAAGGTGCCGCATCCGACGACGGCGGTTCTGACCGGCTGCATGGGGAGGCTCCCTGAGGATATCGTTTCGTCCACCATACCGGACGCGCCGTTGGACGGGCAAGGCGCGGCCGGAGGTACCTCGCTTCGCGCCGCCGCAAAGCGACGACGGTGCGGGTGACTTGTTCCGAAACACCGGACGGACCGTGCGGTTAAAGGGGCGGGCAAACGAACCGCGCCGCGGGCCGGCGCGGAGTTGATGTCAGCGAAAGGAACATCCCAATGCGAGCAGCCCCAAGGTTTTACGGGCTTGTCCTGGCGGCGGTCATGGCGGCCGCGACGACCGCCGGGGCGATCGAATCGCCGACCTCCTACGGCGAGGTCGCCCGCGTGGACACGCCGATTCTCCGCGTGCCGCAGGCCGAGACGCCTCCGACGATCGACGGGACCATGGAAGAGGGCGAGTGGGAGGACGCCTCGGCGTGGACCTGCTTCTGGTACGATTACGCCCAGGCGGACTTCCGTTTCCTGGCGCCGATCCAGACGCAGCTGCAGGTCTACTCGACCTACGATCGCGAGAACATCTACTTCGCCTACACCTCGCCGGTCTATCCGGAGAACTCCTGGCTGAAGGCGAAGGGGCGCTTCCCGGACGTGGTCGGGCACCCGCTGTACGGCATCCTGTGGGACGACCACATCGAGCTGGAGGTTCGACCCGTCGCCGACAACGTCGAGGGGTTCCGGCGCGGGCTGTTCAAGTGGATCATCAACCCGACGGCGTCCACGTCGGACCAGTACTGGTCGCAGAACCGCGGACCGGGACAGACCTGGCAGTCGCGGGCGACCGTGCGCTGCGGCGTGACGGGCAAGCGCTGGGTGCTCGAGATCGCCATCCCGCTCGAGAACATGGTCACGGGCAACTACGCCGGGAAGGACAAGCAGGGGCGTCCGATCGTCCCGCTGCCTCCGCCGCCCGAGACCGCCTACCGCGTTTGGTTCACCCGCGCCATCGGCGGCAACGGCCCGTTCTTCAACGCCTCCGACGCCCACGTGTGGAACACGACGAAGACGAAGCTCGTGCTGGACCCGGCCGCCGTGGGGTTCCAGATCAACGAGCTGGGCCCGATCATGGAGGACGTCATCGACGTCCAGCTCACCATGAAGAACCACAACTCCCGCAGCGAGACGGTGCGGATCGGGTTCTTCGTGGAGAGCGACGAGGGGCTGATCTACTCCAGCTACGACGCGCCGGAGCTCAACGACGGGCTGGTCGAGCTCGTGCCCGGCGAGGTGCGCAAGGTCCGCCTCCAGCAGCCGTTTCCGGGCATCGCCCGCGACGGCAACGCGCTGTGGGTGGACGTCCGCTCGGCCGGGAACCCGGCGAAGGTCCTCTTCCGCACGCGCCTGGTGCCGTTCCACTCGATGGAGGGCGGGGCGGTCATGCGCGGCGAGGAGGTCTGGAGCTTCCGCGAGCGACGGATCGAGATCATCCGCGAGCTTCGCCCGCCGCGGCGGGACTTCGACTGGTGGTACAACTACAACGGATACACCTTCGAGGACGCCGAGGAGCGCGACTACCTCGTGCTCGACCCGGAGAACCCGCGGATTTCGTCGGTGATCGACATCGGCATGTACGGCGCGACCGAAGAGGCCCAGAAGGCCGTCGAAGCGAAGCTGCTGTTCATGGAGGCGTGGGGACAGGAGAAGACGATCCTGGAGGCCGACCAGCGCTTCCGCGGCGACTTCTCCATCGCCGTCCACAAGCTCCCGAAGCTCACCGCGGGCAAGCAATACAGGATCTCCCTGCTGCTGTTCGACCGCAACAAGCGGATCGTCGGCGAGCGGAACACCGAGCCGTTCACGTACGTCGAGCAGGAGTGGCAGGGTAACGACATCGGGCTCGATGACGTGGTCTGGGAGCCGTTCACGCCGATGGAGCCGGGCGAGAAGGGCTTCGAGACGCTCAAGCACTCCTTCGAGGTGGGCGAGTCCGGGCTCCCGGCGCAGGTCCGGATCAAGCCCGATCCCCGCGACCTCCCGCTCGAGAAGCGCGGCCAGGACGCGAAGCTCTCCGACGCCGAGCTGGTCGCCCTGGGACGCGGTCCGCAGGTCCGCTCTCCGTGGCGCCTGGAGGCCGTCGTGGGTGGCCAGCGCGTCAAGGCGGAGATCACCCAGCCGGCGAAGCTCGTCCGCACCTGGAAGAGCGAGCTGGAGTATGCCTCCGCGATGAAGGTCGGACCGGTCGATGTGCAGCTCCGCACGCAGTACGACTGCGACGGGGCGATGCACGTGCGGATGACCTACTCCGGCGGCGGGCAGAGCATCGACGCGCTGGAGCTGGTCGCGCCGGTCGACGGACAGGTCGACGTGGTCAACAGCGCACTCTACGGCGGCGGGATGACCGGCGCCGACATCTGGGAGGTTTCGCTCCCCGACGCCGAGGGCGTCGTCTGGGACAGCGCCACGCTCGAGCTGCCGGAACTCTACTACACGCGCTTCGTCCCGTGGATGTTCTTCGGCAGCGGCGACCGCGGGTGGAGCTGGTACTGCGACTCCGACGAGAACTGGATGATCGAGCCCGAGGGCAGCACCATGACCCTCGAGCGCGACAAGCAGGGCAAGGTGACCTGGCGGGTGAAGTTCGTCAACCACGCCGTGCAGGTGAAGGGGCGGCGGACGATCGAATTCACCGTCCTGACCCACCCGTCCAAGCCCAAACCCGACGACTACCGCGAGATCGCATGGTTCTTCCGCGGCGACACCTGGGCGCGAGGCTACATGATCGAGCCGATCATCCTCTCCCCCGATGAGCTGCGCAAGCAGTGGCGCTTCGCGGCCGGGGCGCCGAAGGATACGCCCGACGCCGAGCGGACGACCTTCCGCAAGGACACCGCCCCCTGGAACCGCTTCGGACGCTGGCGCAACATCGGCGTCACGCCGGAGATGAACAAGCACTTCGAGCAGAAGGCGGTCTACTACCTCGCCCGGCAGATCCGCGAGGGACGCCGCACCGGGTACTGGTGGGACGAGTACTGGCCGACGTACCGGTCAACGAACCTCGCCACCGGCGACGCCCACGTCCGCGACGCCGAGGCGATCGGCGAGAAGGAGCTCCCCTGGCAGGACGGATGGCTGACGGGCTATCAGCGGAACACCTTCAAGCGGCTCGCCCGCGTGTGGAAGGAGGAGAACGTTCCGCAGCGGAACTTCCTGTGGGCGAACAACTCCGCCACGCTGCTGGAGAGCTGCGCCTGGGACACGCAGTGGGTCGAGGAGTGCGGAGCGGCCCACCGGAGCTTCGAGGTCGACGGCGTGGTGCAGTACCCTGCGAGCCTGTGCACCTACATGGCGCACAACTATACCGGGCTCATCTGCCGGATCAGCCCCGATGTGATCGTCGCGCTCAACGGCGACGACAAGCGCCTGGACCGCCAGCTTCTCGGCCGGGCGCTGCTGCACGACATCGGCGTCGGATTCGAAGGCCCGCACGGGTACTTCGTTCACAAGGAGCAGGCGATCCGCCTGTTCGACGGGCTCCGCGAGTTCGGCTTCTTCGATGACGATCAGACCGAGAAGATCCCGTTCTGGCGCAACGACGTCGTGACCGTCGAGGGGCCGGAGAAGGTCTACTGCAGCGTCTATCGCCGGGCCCTCGACGGCGATCGCAAGGGCTGCAAGGCGATGATCGTGCTCATGAACGAGATGGACGAGCACGTGGACGTGACCGTCCGGCTCGCCGACGTCAAGCGAGTGCTCGGCGGGGCGAACACACTGACCGTCGGCGCCGTCCAGGACGACGTGGCCGTGCCCGAGGGGCTCGGCGACTGGTGGAAGGACCTCGCCGGCCGCGACGCCGCACGCCCCGCGATGATGGACGTCGAGAACGGCGCCGTCGTGGACGGCTCGAATGCCGAGACGTACGGGCCGGTCCGCGTGCGGATGCACGACTTCCGCGTCCTGTACGTCGAGCACGAGGCGAAGTGAGCGACCGGGCGTGAAATCAGAGATAACCTCCCCGAGACCGGAGAGACCCATGCAACGGATTGGATTCATACTGGCGGCCGCGATGATCGCGGCGGCGTTCCTGCCGACGACGGCGGGGGCGCAGCAGGACGCCCGACAGCGGGTTAGCTTCCAGCTCGCCCCGACCGGGCTTCCGCAGCAGATCACCATCGCTCACGACGAAAGCGAGCTGCCGCTCGATGCGCGAGGCAAGCGCCCCGGCGCCCGGCTGCTTCAGGCGATCGGACGCGGGCCGATGCTCCGCGGGCCGATCGTTCTGTCCGCGGTCACCGAGGGCGGCGAGCAGCCCGCCAGGGCGACCAGGCCCGCCAGGCCGCAGACCGCCGACGGCGTGACGACCGCGTCCGGCGAGCTCAAGGTCGGGCCGGTCAGCGCGACGCTCAAGGTCCGCGCCGACGAAGCCGGACGCCTGTTCGGCGAGCTGACCTACGGCGGCGGGGAAGTGGACGCGCTGGAGCTGATCATCCCGCTGGCCGGCGACTGGTCGACGCTGGTGGTCGCACCTTCACCGCCCACAGCATCGGCACCATCCGAAGCTACAATCT
>CAZADC010000203.1:0-6885 GCA_964483755.1 uncultured Planctomycetaceae bacterium
GCATATCCTGCCGTCTGAAGGGTCATGCGGATGTAGACGAAATCAGTAGCCTTCAGCGAGTCGGCGGCAATGCCTGTCGCCTGCCGCGATGTGGTGGGACGCGTTGTGGGAAACGCGCCCAAAAGAGCCGCCCTCGAAAGGACCAGCAGCCCCAGTGCGGCCGTGACCACGATCCACCCGGCGCTGCCCGATGCGAATGCCTTCCACCCGTTCATTGACGTTCTCCCGTTCCGTGGTCCGCCCGGCCGTGACGGCGACGTGACAGGCCGACCCGGATGTCCCGGGCCGGCAGGCGTCCAGGCGGATTCCGACTGCAATGCCCGCCACATGCCTGCAGGGGAGGCGTGCCAAGACGCGCCGATGCCGGTGGCGGAGGTCTGACGCCGTGCGGCGCGCCTGTGTCACCCACCGCCTCCGGTCCGCCCATGGCCGGATCCAGCCGCTGCGGCACAGCTTCAGCCTAACCCCATCCGAGCGCCTGTCAAAGGCAAAGAGTCGCCGTCGATTTCGCTTGCCGGCCCGCCGGGACGCGTTAGAATATCCACAGGCGGTGAAGGACGCCTCCGGGCCTGCGGGAAGGGCCGAGTCCACCTTCGACAGACAACCAACCGAACCTTCTTTTCCGTCCGTGCATGCAGGCCCCGGGCGATCCGGAAAGGAAGGTCGTCATGTCGCACGCATCCCACACCCCGCCGGTCCGTCTCAGCCTGCCCCAGCTCCGCAAGCAGGCCAAGGAGCTGCTCAAGGCCCACAGGGACCGCGACCCCGCCGTCGCGGGCGCGTTTCGCCGCCTGCCGAAGTTCGCCGACGCCCCCACGCCGGACATTCTCTCGGCCGACGTGGCCCTCAGCGACGCCCAGTACGCTCTCGCGCTGGAGCACGGCTTTTCGAGCTGGCCGCGCCTCAAGCGCTACGTCGAGGGGCGCGAGCCGCGCCCGCGCTGCGAGGTTCGCCGCGAGGGCGGCGCCGCGTGGATCACCGGCGTCGGGCGCCTCGGCTGGGGGACCGAGCGCGACTGCACGTTCCTCGGCGCCCTCGCCGCCGCCCTGGACGCGACGGACGACCCGTGGACCTACGCCGACCTCGCCGGCCTGAGCGGCCTGGCCTTCCGCGTCCGCTGGTCGCCCGAGTTCTGCCCGTCCTGCGCCGTCGGCGAGCTGCCCGACGAGTTCGCCGCCCTCCGCCGCGCCACCGGCTGGGCGCTCGACGCCGACGTCCAGTTCGGCCGGGCGGAGCGGGACGAGGAGGCGATCCGCCGGCGGGTGGTCGCGTCCGTCGACGCCGGCCTGCCGGTGCTCGCATACGGCGTCGCGATGGACATGGCCGTCGTGTACGGCTACGAGGACGGCGGGCGGACGCTCTGGCTGGCCGACTATCACGCTGACCGCACGCCGCACAAGCTCCCGCTCGCCAGGCTCGGGCCGATGCAGGTCTACCTGCGCCGCGAGGCCGACGCGCCGGGCCCGCGCGAGCAGCTCCGCCACGGACTGTCGCTGGCGGCCGCCCACTGGAAACGCCGCGAGCACGACGGCGGCATCGCCGGTCGCCGGTACCTCTACGGCCCGGCCGCCTATGACGCCTGGCTGGCGGCGCTCAACCGGGCCGACTCGCTCCCGCCCGATCGGCTGGCCGCGCTGCACCACACGCACTGCTTCGCGTGCCGGACGCTCGCCGACGCCCGCCGTGCGGGGGCGCGGTTCCTGGGCGAGCGCTTCAACGACGCGCCGGCGCGGGCGCACGAGCGTCTCCGCGCGGCGATGGGGCACAGCGCCGCGCAGGCACGGCGCGTGCTGACCGCCTGCGACGCCGAGGGGCTGTTGGGCGGCCCGGGCGACGCGTGGACGCCGAAGCAGCGCCTCCGCGAGCGAGAGATCGTCAACGGGCTGATGCACCAGGACCGCATGCTCCTGAAGGAATGCGCCCGCGCCCTGGCGGCGATGGAAGAGTGAGCCGGCGCCGCGCCTGAACCCGCTCACCGGTACTTGTGGATCGACTCGATCAGCGTGCGGACGTTCTCCCACGGCGCGTCGTTCTCGATCTCGACGTAGAAGATACCCCCGCCGCCGAGGCGGTGGTGTCGTTCGGCGTGCTCGGCGATGCGTCGCTCGATCTCGGCCGGGGCGCCGCGCGGAACGAGCCGCTGGCGGTCCGGGTGGATGTACGTGCTGACGCCGCGGTCGGCAAGGCGGCGGGTGAACGCCTCGGCGTCGTAGCAGGCGATCTGCGCCCAGAGGCACCACACGCCGAGGTCGAACAGGTCGTCGAGGATCGCGTCGGCCTGTCCGCAGACGTGGAAGAACACGTCCCGCCCGGCCGTGACGGCGACGTGACAGGCCGACCCGGATGTCCCGGGCCGGCAGGCGTCCAGGCGGATTCCGACTGCAATGCCCGCCACATGCCTGCAGGGGAGGCGTGCCAAGACGCGCCGATGCCGGTGGCGGAGGTCTGACGCCGTGCGGCGCGCCTGTGTCACCCACCGCCTCCGGTCCGCCCATGGCCGGATCCAGCCGCTGCGGCACAGCTTCAGCCTAACCCCATCCGAGCGCCTGTCAAAGGCAAAGAGTCGCCGTCGATTTCGCTTGCCGGCCCGCCGGGACGCGTTAGAATATCCACAGGCGGTGAAGGACGCCTCCGGGCCTGCGGGAAGGGCCGAGTCCACCTTCGACAGACAACCAACCGAACCTTCTTTTCCGTCCGTGCATGCAGGCCCCGGGCGATCCGGAAAGGAAGGTCGTCATGTCGCACGCATCCCACACCCCGCCGGTCCGTCTCAGCCTGCCCCAGCTCCGCAAGCAGGCCAAGGAGCTGCTCAAGGCCCACAGGGACCGCGACCCCGCCGTCGCGGGCGCGTTTCGCCGCCTGCCGAAGTTCGCCGACGCCCCCACGCCGGACATTCTCTCGGCCGACGTGGCCCTCAGCGACGCCCAGTACGCTCTCGCGCTGGAGCACGGCTTTTCGAGCTGGCCGCGCCTCAAGCGCTACGTCGAGGGGCGCGAGCCGCGCCCGCGCTGCGAGGTTCGCCGCGAGGGCGGCGCCGCGTGGATCACCGGCGTCGGGCGCCTCGGCTGGGGGACCGAGCGCGACTGCACGTTCCTCGGCGCCCTCGCCGCCGCCCTGGACGCGACGGACGACCCGTGGACCTACGCCGACCTCGCCGGCCTGAGCGGCCTGGCCTTCCGCGTCCGCTGGTCGCCCGAGTTCTGCCCGTCCTGCGCCGTCGGCGAGCTGCCCGACGAGTTCGCCGCCCTCCGCCGCGCCACCGGCTGGGCGCTCGACGCCGACGTCCAGTTCGGCCGGGCGGAGCGGGACGAGGAGGCGATCCGCCGGCGGGTGGTCGCGTCCGTCGACGCCGGCCTGCCGGTGCTCGCATACGGCGTCGCGATGGACATGGCCGTCGTGTACGGCTACGAGGACGGCGGGCGGACGCTCTGGCTGGCCGACTATCACGCTGACCGCACGCCGCACAAGCTCCCGCTCGCCAGGCTCGGGCCGATGCAGGTCTACCTGCGCCGCGAGGCCGACGCGCCGGGCCCGCGCGAGCAGCTCCGCCACGGACTGTCGCTGGCGGCCGCCCACTGGAAACGCCGCGAGCACGACGGCGGCATCGCCGGTCGCCGGTACCTCTACGGCCCGGCCGCCTATGACGCCTGGCTGGCGGCGCTCAACCGGGCCGACTCGCTCCCGCCCGATCGGCTGGCCGCGCTGCACCACACGCACTGCTTCGCGTGCCGGACGCTCGCCGACGCCCGCCGTGCGGGGGCGCGGTTCCTGGGCGAGCGCTTCAACGACGCGCCGGCGCGGGCGCACGAGCGTCTCCGCGCGGCGATGGGGCACAGCGCCGCGCAGGCACGGCGCGTGCTGACCGCCTGCGACGCCGAGGGGCTGTTGGGCGGCCCGGGCGACGCGTGGACGCCGAAGCAGCGCCTCCGCGAGCGAGAGATCGTCAACGGGCTGATGCACCAGGACCGCATGCTCCTGAAGGAATGCGCCCGCGCCCTGGCGGCGATGGAAGAGTGAGCCGGCGCCGCGCCTGAACCCGCTCACCGGTACTTGTGGATCGACTCGATCAGCGTGCGGACGTTCTCCCACGGCGCGTCGTTCTCGATCTCGACGTAGAAGATACCCCCGCCGCCGAGGCGGTGGTGTCGTTCGGCGTGCTCGGCGATGCGTCGCTCGATCTCGGCCGGGGCGCCGCGCGGAACGAGCCGCTGGCGGTCCGGGTGGATGTACGTGCTGACGCCGCGGTCGGCGAGGCGGCGGGTGAAGGCGTCGGCGTCGTAGCAGGCGATCTGCGGCCAGAGGCAGCGCACGCCGAGGTCGAACAGGTCGTCGAGAATCGCGTCGGCCTGTCCGCAGACGTGGAAGAACACGTCCCGCCCGGCCGCGTGGATCGGCGCCGTCAACCGCCGGTAGTGCGGCAGGAAGATGTCGCGGAAGACGGACGGCGAGATGAGCATGCCGCTCTGGGTGCACCAGTCGTCGGCGAACATGAACGCGTCGAGCCCGGCCGCCAGGAAGTACTCGATCCGCCCCGCCCAGAAGTCCACCAGGCGGTCGAGGAAGCGAAGCAGGTCCGGCTCGCCAAGGGTGAGGTCGATCAGCACCTCATCCATCGGGCGCATCTCGTAGAGCCGCAGGAAGATCGAGAACCACCCGCTGATGACGTAGAACTCGCGCCTGGCGTCGGCGAGCCCGGCGCGGTCGGCGGCGAACGGCTCCGAGCCGATGGCCGGGACGTCGGGGAACTCGTATTCCTCGGCGGCCTGGCGCCAGTTGTCGAACGGGTACTCGACCGATTGGCCCTGGATGCCGAAGACGCGGTGCTCGGTGACCACGCCCCACTCGTTGCGCTCACGCCGGCGGTACTCGCCGCGTTCGTCGAAGGCGTCCGCCGGCGGGGCGGGGATGCCGTCGAAGGCGATCGGGTTGTCCGGCGGGTTCGCCTCCAGCAGATCGAGCAGCTTCTGCCCGTGGACGTACAGCCCCGCTTCAGAGGGGTGGTAGACTACGGGAATCCGGTCGGGGTTGTCGTACCGCAGCGCGTCGATCATGCGCTGCCGGGAATCGCTCATGGAGGCGTCTCCGGGGCATACTTCAGGACGCACAGCCTGAAAGGCTGTGCCACGACAGGGAGCGGCTGCTCACGCCCCCTTCTCGATCCATTCCCGCCAGTCGCGGGACAGGCCGTAGTATCGCGCGAGGGCGGCCATCGTCTTTCCGCAGTCGCAGTCCGGTTCGGCCTGTTCGACGGCGACGGCGACGCGCCGGGCGATCTCGCCCATCGCCCCGGTCGCCGCGTCGAGGCGCTCGGAGTCGGACTGCTGTGTCAGTCCGCCGAACAGGTCCTCCGTCTTGAACGGGCGGTGACGGCTGCCCGTCTCGGCGTAGTTGACCACGTAGCACACGGCCGCGTAGCAGAGCTCCAGTTCCTTTGCGAGGAACACCTCCGGCACGCAGACGTGGGTGACCACCTCGGCGCCGATGGCGTTGAGCATGCGGATTTCGGCGGGGGTTTCGAGTCGCGGGCCCTCGCACACGGCGGCCGTGCCGGCGCCGTGGTAGACCAGCTTCATCTCGTGCAGAACCTCGCCGACCGCCCGCCGCAGCGCCGGGCAGAACACCGGGAACTGGCGCAGGTAGCCGAGCGGGGAGTTCTCGTAGAACGTGTTGTGACGCAGGTAGGTCTGGTCGATGACGTCGTCGGGGATGACCAGGTCGCCGACGGCGAAGGTGTGGGTGATCGCCCCGGACGGCATCCATGCCAGCACGCAGCGGACGCCGAGGTCCTTGAGGGCGTAGATGTTCGCCCGGTTGTTCATCTCCCGCGGAGCGGGCTTGTCCATACCCAGCCCGTGGCGTGCGAGGACGTAGTAGGAAACGCCGTCGGCGCGGACCTCGAACAGGTCGCCGCTGTCGCCGAAGGGGGTGTTTCGCGGGCCGATCCGCCGGCCGTCGAGGCGTCCGGCGTCCCACTGACGGTAGATCTCCTCGCCCGCGATGCAGGCCATCTTCGGCGCCATCACTATCTCCCTCTTGCGGTCGATGCGGTTTGCGGGGCTTCGGACGTGCCGGAGCGATTATGGCGCGGGCTCGCGGCGAGTTCAAGGGCGCGCCGAGCAACGACGCCCGCGGAGCAGAACCGCCTACCCCTCCGCGGCGTCGGAGATGCGGACCATCAGGTCGGCGAGGGTGATCAGGTCGAGGCGGTTGTGCTTGAGCACCTCGACCATCCGGCGCGCGTCGTCGGTGCGAACGTAGTTGTGGTAGGCGTCGGGAATGGCGTGCCCGGGAATGTCGCCCTCGCGCCACCGCCGGCAGACGTGGCGTTCGAGCGTCTGGAGTTTGCAGTCCGGCAGGCGGGACCGCCAGACGCGGCGCGACTCGTGCAGAAGGTCGAAGTGCGGCGGGTCGACGGTCAGCGGAACGCCCGTCGCCGCCGCCCTCATCCGGACGAACGGCCAGTCGAAGCTCTTGCCGTTGAAGCTCACGAGGAGGGACCGACGGGCCGCGTCGTCGAGAAACATCGACAGGACGGCCCGCTCCTCGGCGTAGTTGCGGGCGAAGTACTGGCGGACCGCGAGTCCGTCGGCCGAGTAGACCATCGTGCCGATGAGAAACAGCGGCGAGCTGCCCAGCCCGCACGTCTCGAGGTCGACGAAGACGACGTCTTGCGGATCAATCGCCTCGCAGCCGCATCCCTCCCGCAGCCGATGGCGAAGGTAGGAATCCTCCTGCCGCAACGCGGCCGCGAAGGCGTCGCTCAGCCGGTCCCACCCGCCGGGCGTCTCGCGGACCGAGGCGCTGACCAGGAATGCCGACCCGCCCGTGCGATGGGCGACCTCCTCGCCGTCGATGAGCTCTTCGAGCGGTGCGGGGTCGCCTGAA
>CAZADC010000204.1:0-6873 GCA_964483755.1 uncultured Planctomycetaceae bacterium
GTTCGGGTCCTCGACGAGGATCGAGCGGTTCATCCGCTCGATGGTCTCGGGCAGCAGCGGAACGTTCATCATGTACTCGCGGGCCCAGATGTCCCCGCGGTAGAACCAGGCGTGGGACCGCGCGCGGGCGGGACGGGGCTTGGACGGGTGCGTGAGGATCTCGAAGTCGATCGACCGCTCGCCCCGCACGTCCCGCCGGTGGTTGACGAACAGGACGCGCCAGGTCACCTCGCCGTCGGCGTCGCGCTCCAGGCGCATCGCCGAGCCGTCGCGGTCCAGAAGCCAGCCGCGCTCGTTGCGGCAGATCCACGAGACCGCCCGGTCGCTGCTGCCGAAGCGCCGCCACGGCACGAAATGGGTGTAGTAGAGCTCCGGGTTCTCGGTGGCGCTGTCCCACACCACGCCCTCGACGCCTTCGCCGGGCGTCATGTCCATCGGCCCGCGGAAGTCGCAGACCAGCTCGAGCGAGCCGATCTCGGCCGGGGCGTCCGATCCGTACGTCATCCGCACCGCCATCGCCCCGTCGCAGTCGTAGCGGACGTGGAGTTTTACGTCGACCGGGCCGGCGCGAAGCTTCGAAACGTACTCGAACTCGCTCCTGCCCTCGCGGACGAGCTTCGCCGGCTCGATCACGTCGGCCTCGACGCGCTTGCCGTCGACGACCGCCTCGATGCGGTATCCCCTGCGGAACTGCGGCCCGCGGCCGACGGCGACGAGCGTATCGGTGTCGACCTCCGCCCCCTCGCCGCGGAGCTCGAGCGGAAGTTCGCGGACGTCGGGCTTGATGAAGATCTGGGCGGGCAGCCCGGACGGGTCCAGTCGGAAGCGGTGCTTGAGCGTCTCGAAGCCGGGCCGTCCGTCCTCGTCGGCGCCCAGCACCTTCAGCGGCACGTACGGCTCCCAGACCACGTCGCCGGCGCCGACGTCGTTGTTCATGTAGGGCTTGGCCGCCCAGTCCAGCGTGGAGTGCTCCTCGCCTACGATCCGCATGTTGCGGTCGAACAGGAGCGTGGAGATCTTGTAGGAGTGCCCGTCGCTCAGCTTCGGCAGGTCCAGCAGCACGCAGGCGAACGGCCCGCGGAAGGGCGCCGTCGTCTGCCCGACGACGCGCTCGTCGTCGCTCACGTCGGCGACGACGACCTTCGCCTCCGTCGCGGTTTGCGCCTCTTCGCTGGCGCCGTAGATGCCCGTGTCCACCACCACCGAGACGCGCCCCGTGTGGTAGGAGTAGTCGGTGCGGACGTCGAAGTCCTTCCGTGGCGGCCGGTTGGACGCGAGGCGCTCGATGTGCCCGGTCTGGAACCCGGGCTTGTCCTGCGAATGGAAGTGAATGAGCTTCGTGCGGAAGATGCTCCTGGCCGGACGCCCGTTGCTGCGGACGTCGAACCAGAGGATGTTCCCGTTGATATTGATGCCCGGCAGCGGCTTTCGCAGGCGCAGCTTGCGGACCTCGCCGGGGACCAGTTCCAGCAGGCCGTCCTCGAGCTGGTCATCCTCGTAGCTGGAGTAGACGGTCCCCGCGGCCGACTCGACGAAGAACCCCAGGCGGACCGTCTGACTGCGGTCGCCGTGGTTCTTGGCCGTCAGGCGGACGTCGATGATGTCCTCCATGACCGGGCCGAGCTCGTTGACCTGGAAGCTGACGCACTCGCTGTCGAAGATCAGCTTGCTGGTCGTGTCGCTGAACTTGTTGTGGAATCCGCCGTTGCCCCACTCGCCGGTGCAGCGGTCGAGGCGGAAGCACCACGTCGACCCGTCCGGCGGCGGGAGGGTCAGGATCGGCTTGCCGTCGGCGTCCTTGCCGGCGTACGGCCCGTGGAGCAGGTGCTCGAGGGGGATCGCCATCTCCTGGACCCACCGCGTCTTGGTGACGTTGCCGCGCGTGACGATCTGGGAGTTCCACTTCCGCCCGTCCTCGGGCCCGTAGTCGGCGACGACGTTGATCGGGTTGATGAACCACCCGAACCCGCCCATGCGGAAGCTCTTGACGTCGTCGTGGTAGGGGCGGAAGCCGAAACCGACGTAGTCGTCGCGATAGACGCCGTAGAGGGGGTGCTCGATGACGTCGGGGAACCGCCCCCGCGCCCGCAGCCAGGACCCCGACGGGTAGACCGGCGAGGTGAACGCCATGTAGAGCTTTTCCTCGTCGTACGCGGCGTACACCTGGAGCTGCGTCTCGAACGGCGCCATGTAGTCGTAATGGCAGGTGGCCGTGTAGTTCCAGTACCAGAAGCCCGACAGCGCCGAGCTGTCGGCCCATTCGCCGGCGTCCATCCTGCCGTCGATCGTCGGCGCATCGGCCGTCATGGGAATGCGGAACAGGCCCGTCTCCACCATCGACGCCTCGCCGGATGAGGAGGGAGTTTCGACGGCGCGCGCTCCGGCGGCCGGGAGAATCAGCGCCGCCAGCGCTGCGGCGGGCAAGACCCATCGCCAGGCCGCTGCCGTCTGCCGGGTCAAACGAGTCGGCGGACAGATGAGATCGCGACTTCTCCACCCTCGGAGCGGGCATCTGGGGGGACGATACATGGACGATTCCTCTGATTCGAGAATTGACTGGTCGGCGTCTGACGGCGCATCTGCCTCCAACGCGACATCGTGCTGCCTCCCTGTGACACGTGCTCGTCCTTGTGTTCTGTTCCTCGTGCCGGCTGAACCGCACACCACCGGGAGATAATCACACCGTCAAGGCGGGCATGCCGCGTAAGGCCTCTCGCCGACGACGCGCGTCGGTCGTGCCGGCAATTGTAACGGAGGCTCCCCCGCCGGCAAACGCTCATTCTGCCGGATAGCTGGACAATCGGGCCGGTTATGCCAGAGCGGTCCGAACCCTCTTGGCGGATCCCGAAATCCCGAAGAGGGTGTACGCAGAGGTCATGACCCGCCACGATCCGCGGGCTATGCGGAGGCGGGGCGTACGTTGAAACCGGCCCGTCCGCGCCCTTCCAGTTGGTGGCGATCTCCGTAACCCATTGCCGCACAGTGATCAGCGTCTGGCGGCCCGGCTCAAGGGGAGTTTCGCCAATCCATTGCGTTCATTGCATTCATTGTGTGCCATTGCAGTAAAAGCGCATAGTTTACGCGCGTAGGGGGAGGGCCATCTCGGCCTTGACGGAGTAGCTACTCTCGGCCTGACGGGGGCTTACGGCAGGGGCCATGGCCATGGGCGCAGGGAAACCGGCGGAGAGCCTGCCGGACGACCTTCGGTGTCGCAAGCCGGAGGTCCCCCCTGACCCCTGCAGCCGGCTGCGCCCGCCGCGGAGGCGCGCCTGTTCGGCAGGAGGTCTTTCCCCTTGCCAGAGAGCAGCAACAGCAGGGGGTTCAGGTTTCATCCGCGCCGATCAGGCCGCCTCGCGGAAGTAGCTGCGGAGCAGTCCTCCGAGGCGCTGGCGGCACCGAACGGGCCCGTCGCGCGGCCTTCCAGGCAAATGCCTCCGCATCAGAATCGGTCGTCGATGTCCTTCCACATGTCGTCGAAGTCTTTCGCCGATCCGCCCCAGTTGTAGTTGCCGTAGTCCCACTGGATGGTCGTGTAGCCCGAGAGGATCCCGTCGAAGACGGAGCGGTCCAGCCAGTGCACGGCACCGTCCGTGTAAGCCATGTTGATCCCGTCCGCGTGTCGCTGGTCGACGTAGACGGGCAAGCCGAAATAGTCGCCAATCATGGCCTTGTCGAGCATCTCGGGAAGGCGAAGACGCTTCGGAGCCCGTTCCCAGGCCGTTGTCCAACTCCAGCTGGCCTGCTTGCAGGCTACGGGGCGGTTGCCGTAGGTAGAAACCGTGCTCGTGAAGTCCTGCACGGGCCACGGATTGGAGGGGGAGTTGAAGGCGTGGCGTTCAATCCTGTTCGAGGGGCAGTAGAGCACACGTGGGCCGTCGAGTGATCCTCCCGTGTACAGCAGCCCCTGCCAGAACCAGTGCGGCTTGTACGTACTGCTGCCAGAGGCGCCGCCATACCATATCCAGTGGTTCTGCTGCTTGGAGTTATGGAAGAACAGCGGCAGTCGCGTCTCGTGATCGTTCGCGTAGACCTGGTAAGCAAGGGCCGTGCCGTGGAGATTGGCCCCGCAGGACGCTCGACGAGCCAACTCTCTGGCGTGCTGAAGTGAAGGTGTGAGGATGCTGACCAGCAGGGCGATCACGGCGATCACGACCAGCAGTTCGACCAGCGTAAAGGCGGCGCGTTGCCAACGCCGTCGCGAATCGGCTTGCAGGACCGTTGGAGTCCGGGGCGCAAACACAGTTCACACAGCTCCTCGCCCCCGGAGCGTTCTTTGCATTGACAACATCATTATATCACGGCGACCAGGCCGCGGGGCGAGGGTTTTCCCGGGTCGGTGAGTGCACGGCGAGGCCCGCCAGCCGTCCGCGCTTGTCCTTTACGAGCAGCCATCCACACCCCAGCGCTATGTGCGGGTAGGTCTGGGCGCTGCCCCGGGCGATCGGCTCGATTCGCGCCAGCTCACGATAGGCGTTGGGAGAGCGGCTCGCCGACTCGACCAGGACCAGCCGGCCGTGTGACCAGACGATGACTCTGTCGTCGCCGGTGACGGTGATGCAGGCGTCCACCCCCGGGAACCTGCCGCCTTCCCAGCGCAGCTTGCCGGTGGCCAGGTTCATACACGCCAGGGCTCCTTCGGCGAGATACACGCTTTGATTGTGGACGACCGGGCTGCAGATGTACGCCTGCCGCGTGCCGTGCCACGTCCGGACCACGCCGGTTCGCGCGACCTTCACGAAGGTGGTCTTCTTGCCCGATCTGTAGGTCTCGGTTCCCGTCAGGACGATCGTGTCTCCGGCTACGGCCGGCGTGGGGCAGTTGACGTTGAAGGGCATGACCCACGGGTGCCAGGCGACGTTACGCCCGGCGGCATCGCCGTCCGCGCGCATCACGCGCAGACCCTCCAGCGTAAGACTCACCACGCAGCGTTCGCCTTCGACGGTCATGGGAACGGGGCCGCAGCTGTGGCCGGCGTCGTTGCGGTCCTGCGAGCCCCACAGCCGCCGGCCGGTACGCTTGTCGAAGGCCATGACGTTGCCCGTCGTCTCATCGCCCACCTCGACGATGGCGGCGTTGCCGAGCAGGAGCACGTTCCCGCAGTAGCCGTAATCGCGGGCTGGGTCGGTCTTGGCGCTGCTGTGGCGGGCATCCACCTTGAAGGTGTCGTACAGATTGAGACCCCACACCCGCTTGCCGCCCTCACGCGTGTTCCAGCAGATCAGGTCCCCGTCGTTGCCAAGCGTGTGGACGTATCCGGTCTCGGGGTCGAAGGAAGGCGTGCACGTGGGTCCCTCGGGCGATTCTCCCTTGCGGAACCGGCCGTCCTTGCGGGCGGCGTACTGCTGCTTCCAGACCTCCTTGCCCGTGGCGAGGTCCAGGCACCAGAGGGTGTCCTTGCCCTCGAACCAGCCCATGACGTAGGCGTTGCCATCGGCGATGATCGGCGAGGCGCCCATGCCGGACCCCACCTCGACCTGCCACCGCTTCGTAATGTTCCACGTCTTGCCATCCCAGCCGGAAGGCTCGGATGTCACCCCGTCATGGTTCGGCCCTCGCCACTGGGGCCAGTCCTCGGCCGAGGCCGGGACGGCGGGCATCAGGACTTGCAGAGTCAGGCTTACGATCAAGCTGAACCATGCAGACCGAGCTCGTTTCATGGAATTGATGCCTTTCCGAAGCAGCGTATTCTGCAGGTTCTGGGGGCCGTTGTCCTCAGCTCCGCGCGCCGCCGTCAGCGGATGCGGAGGGTCATCCGATCTTCCTCGAGAATTCCCGCCGTCTCCTCGACCACTTCCTTGAACGTCCGGGTCGCCAGAAAGTACCTGCCGGTCAACGCGTCCGCCTGCCCACCAAGGAGGTTCACCACCCAGCGGCCGATGAGCGAAGCCGGATGGAACGTCCGGCCGTCGGCATAGTGCCGGCGGAACTCGGGCCGCCACTTTCGCCCGCCCGGGTCGTCCATGATGGACCGCGTCATCTCCGTCTGCACGGCGGGAGGCGCCAGGGCGAAGACCTTGATGCCATGCGGCGCGGCCTCCTTGGCGAGTCCTTCCGTCAAGCGCATCAAGGCCGTCTTGGCGCAGGCATAGCTGGTGGAGTACGGATGAGGGTCCCCCACGCCGCCGCTGGAGACCATGTTGATGACGTAGCCGCGCCCCCGCGGGACCATTCTCCGCAGAGCGGACCGGCAGCAGAGCGCGCTTCCGTACAGGTCCACGCGGATGTCGCGGAACCACGCATCAGGGGGCGCCTCCTACAGTGGACCGACATAGCTGAACGTGGCCGCGTTGTTGACCAAGGCGTCCATGCGACCGAGCTCCGCTTCCACGCGGCCGACCATCGTCTCGACGCTCGCGGGATCGCTGACGTCGGCGATGATCGGCAGGACAGCGTGGCCTTCGACTGCCATCCGGTAAGCGGATTTCGCCAGTTCATCCTCCAGGACATCGACCATGGCAACCTTCGCGCCGCGCTCGGCGCACGCCTGGACAACTGTCAAGCCGATTCCACGGGCCGCACCGGTGACCACGATCGTCGCACCTCGCAGGCCCATTGCTGAACTCCGCCTCGGTCTCGCCTGATTCCTCAGGTCTCGTTGAACCAGACGTCAATGTGCTGCTCAGGGCGGTATGGCTTGCCGACGATGTCGGTCCTGTCGCTGCCGCTTCGGTCGCCCTCCGGGCTCCCTTCGCGGCAGTGACAGACCATCGTAATCGTCACCCTGTCAGGTGTCTCGCTTCTTCAGGGGGTCAGTGTGACAACACTCCGTTTGGCCCTGCTGGAACCGGTTTTTGCCCGGGGACCGTCCCTGAGCCAGTTAGCAGTCCGTTGAAGAAAGGCTGTTTTCCGTGTTGGTCTACGCTGCGGCTGACC
>CAZADC010000205.1:0-6867 GCA_964483755.1 uncultured Planctomycetaceae bacterium
GAGGAGGGGTTCGGCGAGCAGTGCGCCGACTACAACGCGACCATGCTGCTGTCGCGCCTGTGTCGTCAGGAAGACGGATACCGCCGGGAGGAGATTCTCGCGACCCTCGCCGGGCCCGTGCTGGACCGCCTTCGCCGCCGCCGGCGCAGCGACGGCGGATTCAGCTTCAATCCCGACCACTGCCTCACGCACGTCAACGGATACGCCGTCTGCGACCCGCTGGGCGAGGGAGACTTGTTCGGGGCCGGGCAACAACTTACGGTGCTGGCCGAGTTGGAAGCCCTGATGGACGCCGGCTGAGCGCACGCCGGTCGAGAAAGGCCGCCACATGAGCGAACCCCTTCGCATCACGCCACCGGACCACGCCCGACGCGAAGAGATGTACGACCTGCTGGCGAAGGTCTTTCCGCATAGCGGATACTGGAACCGGCTCGACTACATCCGGCGCCAGTACATCGGCCGGGGGCATTACGACTGGCAGACCTCGCGGATCGGCTGGATCGGCGAGCGGATCGTGACGCACTGGGGCGTGTGGGACTACGCGACGCGCGTCGGACGGAAGGGTCGGCTCCGCACGGCCGGGATCGGCATGGTCGCCACGCACGGCGAGCACCGCAAGCGAGGGCTGATGGCCCGGACGATCGACGCGGCGATCCCCGTGATGCGCGACGCCGGGTACGACGTGACGATCCTCTTCGGCATCCCGGATTTCTACCACCGCTTCGGGTACGTCCGCGCCTGGCCGGAGACGGACCACCTGGTGGACGTCGTCTCCCTGCCGGATGAGCCGCCCGACGTCAGGGCGCGTGCCTTCCGCCCCGATCGGCTGTCCGGCGAATACGACCGGTTGTACAACCGGGAATTCGCCGAGTGCACCGGGACGGCGATCCGCCCGACGTACGAGCGCCGCCCGCGCGTCGACGGGCTGCGGTGGACGGACGAGCGCGGAGAGCTCGCCGGGTATGTTCTGCTTTCGGCGAGCGGGCGGGAGCTGGTCTGCACCGAGGCCGTCGGCGATCCGGAGACCGTCCTGCGCTTGCTCGCCCGGCGGGCGCGGAAGGACGGCGCCGGATCGATCCGGTTCCGCTATCTGCCGCCCGACAGCCGGCTGGCGCGGCGCGTGCGGCGGGGGACGTGCCGGATCGAGGCGTCGTACGTCAGGAGCGGGTCCGCGATGATCCGCACGCTGAATCTCCGGACGTCGCTGGAGCACGTCGCCGATGAGCTGTCGCGCCGCCTCGGCGACTCGCCGCTGTCGAACTGGCGCGGGACGCTGGTCGTCGCCGACGCGCGGGAGAAGGTCGCCCTGCGGATCGACCGCGGAAGCGTCCGCGTTGACGCCTCGCCTCCCCGCGGCCGGGCGAAGCACGCCGTCCGCGGCGGCGACGAAATCGCCCAGCTCCTCCTCGGCACGCACGAGCCGGCGGAGACGATCCAAGGCGGCGGGATGCGCCTTTCCGGTGACGCGGCCGGGCTGGTCGATATCCTCTTCCCCGCCCAGCACCCGACGCTCGCCGAATGGGACCGCTACTGAGCGGAGTCAGGTCAGTCTGTGGCGGTGGCACAGCCTTTCAGGCTGTGCAGAACCGGCTGTGGGCCTGTTCCATCGCGACGACCTTGCCCGATGATGCTTTTGTGACGTCTGGCATATGCGATCCGGACTGCGAGTGCGCCATGGCGCCCCGAGTTCAGCCCGATCGATCGAGCTGCCGGGGATCGTAGTGGACGCAGACCATGCAGAGCCCGTCGGACAGCGCGGTCGGCCCGGCGTCGCGACGGTCCCGGCCGGCGAGGACGGTGTCGATCCGCGTCTCGTCCCAGCGCCCCCGACCGATCTCGATCAGTGTGCCGACGATGTTGCGGACCATGTTGTACAGGAACCCGTCGCCCTGAACCGTGACGTGAATCTCGGGCCCGTCCTCGGCCACGTCGCAGCGGAAGACGGTCCGGACCGTGTCCTCGCGCACCTCCGCCGACGTGGCGAACCCGCGGAAATCGTGCCGCCCGATAAGCCTCGACCCGCCCCGTCGCATGCGCTCGGCATCCAGGCGGCGCCAGACGTGGTAGACCTGTCCTTCCAGCATCACCGGCCGCAGCGGGGCCGTGTAGATGCGATAGCGGTAGGTCTTCCCCACGGCCGAGCGGGAAGCGTGGAAGTCATCGGGCACGTCCTCGGCCGAGCGGACGACGATGTCCCGCGGCAGGCGGGCGGTGATCGCGCGCCGCAGCCCGTGGAGCGGGATGGCCAGGTTCGTGGTGTACAGGTTGGCGACCTGCCCCTCGGCATGGACGCCGGCGTCCGTCCGCCCGGCGCCGAAGACGGTCACCGGGTGGCCCAGCACGCGGGCGGCCGCCCGTTCGATGCGCTCCTGCACCGTGTCGATTCCCTCCGCCTGGCGCTGCCACCCGTGGTAGGCCGAGCCGTTGTAGGCGATCACCAGCTTGATGTTGCGTCGCGGCGCTTCGCTCATGGCCGGCATTGTGCCATACCCGGGGCCGGGCGGGAAGCCACACGGACGACGGCGGGTCGGAGTGCTGAGCGGATGCTGGCGGAGCTGCCGGGGATGCGGACGTACGACGTCCCGGCATGTCTCGCCTGCGGGCGACATCCGGGGGAATGCCCGGCTGCCGTTCCGGGACCTTCATCGTCACCGCCGGCGATCCCGGCTTTCGCGCTCGCGTCGCTCGGCCTCGCGACGGTTCTTCTGCTGCGGCGTGAGGATCATCGGGACGCCTTCCATCGAGACTGAATCGAACAGTGTGGCGACGTTGTCGGACGATTCGGTCCTCAGGATGATATGGAGCTCGCCGTCAAGATCGTCGGGATCCACTTTTACGCCGCGCAGCTCGTGGACGGCGGCGCCGTTGATCCACCAGGTGTATCCGCCCTCCCCGTCGGTGACGATCTCGAACGTGTAGGCCTTGCCCTCGCGGAGCCTCGCATTCTCGTGTCGCCACCGCTCGCCGCCGGCGTAGGCGTACAGCCCGTCGTGTCGCCGAAACTGGAACATGTACGACCGCTTCCACCATTCGCCGTCGACGTCGCGGACGATGAGCCTCGCCGCCAGCTCGTACTTCCCGGTCGCCCGGAACTTGAGCTTGAACGGGCGGTCGGCGCGAAACCGCAGCTTGCAGCTCGCTTCGCCGTCGGAGTACGGACGTGTCCGGCATACGAGCGCCCCGCGGCTGATGCCCCACGTCCCCTCGCGGCTGGTCCAGTCCCGCATCTGCTCGCCCCCGCGGAAGCTGTACAGGGCGCGGATGCGCTCGGCGTCCAGCGGCTCGATATCGCACTGCAGGTCCTTGTACTCCTCCCGGACGCGCGCCACGAGCAGGTCGCCCGGCGTCTGCTTGAGCACCGTCTTGAGTCGCGTCTTCAACAGCCGGGCCTTCGTCGCCTCCACCGCTGAGGGATTCGACGCCAGGAAGCGCTCGACCATCGCCATGGCCGTCTCGGCGATGCGCTGACTCGGCGCATCGGCCAGCGGCTTGGACAGCTCGACCAGCGCCGTCGCCGTCTCCAGAAGCTCGTCCGTCCCGACGGCCGAGGCGTCCTTCGCGAACGACGCCGCCTTCCCCAGCGTCTCCGCGTGAGGGTGATCCGTCTCGGCGAGGCACTCGGCCGCCTTGACCACGTCGCCGTCATACTCCAGGTAGATCCCGCCGAGCTTCCGACGGGCCTCGGCGATCTTCTCCTCGTTGCCGCCCTCCCGGGCGAGGGCGAGCTCCTCCTGGGCGTCGGTGATCTTCCGCAGGCGGATGGCGGCGAGCTTCGCCAACTCCTCCGCCGCGGCAACGCGCTCGCGCAGCTCGGTCAGCCGGTACGTGAAGCTCAGCCGCTTGGCCTCCTTGACCGATTCCTCGACGCGGAGGAATTCCTCGCGCCTCATCGCGGCCAGCTCGACGTACTCCAGGTGGGCGATCGTCGCCCGACGAGCCAGCGAGAGCACTTCCTGCGGCGAGGTGCGCCGCGCCAGCGCTTGCTTGAGACGACTGGAGGCGATCTCCCGTTCGAGCCGGGCCTTGGTCATCGGATCGAGCGACCCCGCCCCGTCCGCCATCGCCGCCGCCTTGTCGGCAGTGCGGAGGGCCTCCTCTTCCTCAAGCGGAAGGCACAGCTCGACGGCGGTCATCGCCAGCGCCTGGCGGACCTGGGCGGGATGCGTCGCGTCGCCGGCCGCCCGGAGCATCTCCCGGGCGAGCGCGATATCGTCGTCATCGGCGGGGGTCTCTCGCACTTCGGTAATCCGATCGCCGTAGAGCTCGAACACGATCTGCTGCCCGGAAGCGGGCGCAGCCGACACCCTGGACGGACAGACTGCCGAGACCACTGCGAGCATCAGCGCGAGCGTCGAAAGGCGCATCATGGTTCTCCCTGCTGAACGGCAGCATACGCTTCGACAGGCGGACAACTCAACCCCTTAAACCACCACCGGACTCGCGGGTGGCGGAGCGAATCGCCGCCTGCTCTCCTGTTCCCCGGCCTCTGACACGCACGCCGCCCGCCCGGTTCCCGACAATCCGCTCGCGCCCGACGGCCGGCCGTCCTCTTCCGACCACCTGCCGCGCCGGCCACGGGCCGCCGGCTGCCGACGCCCTCAGAGCATCTCGGCGATCTGGACGGCGTTCAGCGCAGCGCCCTTGCGGATCTGGTCGCCGCTGACGAACATGTCGATCCCGCGCCCGTCCGGCTGGGAGATGTCCTGGCGGATGCGCCCGACGAGGATGTCGTCTTTCCCGGTCGCCTCGAGCGGCATGGGGAAGTAGCTTCGCTCCCGCTCGTCGACGATCGTCACGCCCGGCGCCTCGGCGAGAATCTCCCGCACCGTCTGCTCGGTGATCGGCTCGGCGAACTCAAGATTGATCGCCTCGCTGTGCGCCCGCATCACCGGCACCCGCACGCATGTCGCGCTGACGCGGATGTGGTCGGCGTGGAAGATCTTGCGGGTCTCGTTGACCATCTTCATCTCTTCCTCGTTGTACCCGTGCTCGCCCACCTTCGAGTTGTGGCTGAACACGTTGAACGCGGCCGGGTGAGGAAGGACCTTCGGGGTGAACTGCCTGCCGTCGAGGAACGCGCGGGCGCCCTCCTCGAGCTCGGCCATCGCGGCGGCGCCGGCGCCGCTGGCGGCCTGGTAGGTCGAGACGACCACCCGGCGCACCGGCACACGCTCATGCAGCGGCCAGACCGGCACGTTCATGATGATCGTCGAGCAGTTCGGGTTCGCGATGATGCCCTTGTGCTCGGCGATGTCGCCGGGGTTGACCTCGGGGACGACCAGCGGCACGTCGGGATCCATGCGAAACGCGGAGGTGTTGTCCACGACGATCGCCCCGGCCTTGACGGCATGGGGCACGAACCGGCGCGAGATGCTCCCGCCGGCGGAGCTGAGCACCAGATCGACGCCCTCGAAGCTCTTCTCGGTCAGCTCCTCGACGACGATCTCCTCGCCGGCGAAGCGGAGCTTCTTCCCGGCCGAACGCGACGACGCCAGCAGCTTCAGGCTCGACAGCGGGAAGTCCCGCTCGGCCAGCAGCGTCAGAAACTCGGTGCCGACGGCGCCGGTGGCGCCCATGATGGCTACGTGCTTGCTCATCGGATCATCCTGTGGGTCGGGGTTGGTCTTGTCGCCTTGGATCGAGCCGCGCATTTTACCGCCCGCCTCGCCGGGCGGCAAAGCGCATTTCACCCTCCGACGCCGGGCCGCTCCGCCCCCCGGCCGGGGCGGCGCGATTGTGGCCGGCGGACGTGGCGCTTATAATTGGCCCCATGACGCGGGAGGTCACCGACAAACGCCTTGTCTTCGACGGACGAATCGTGCAGGGATACAAGCTCCGCCTGCGAGTCAACGACGAGACGGTCGAGCGCGAGCTGCTGCATTACCCCGGGGCGGCCGTGGTGGTCCCGGTGCTGGAAGACGGCTCCGTCGTGCTGATCCGCAACGAGCGGTTCGCCGTCGAGGAAACGCTGATCGAGCTCCCGGCCGGGAACCTCGAGCCGGACGAAGACCCGGCCGTCTGCGCCGCGCGGGAGCTGACCGAGGAGACGGGCTACACGGCCGGGCGGATCGAGCGCCTGGGGTCCTTCTACACCGCCCCGGGCACGAGCGATGAAGTGCTCCACGCCTTCCTGGCGACCGACCTGACGGCGGGCGAGCAGGACCTGGAGGTCCACGAGGAGATCCGCGTCGAGATCGCCACCCCGGCGACCTGCCGCCGATGGATCCTCGACGGCACGCTGCACGACGCCAAGAGCATATCCGCCCTGGCACTGCACTGGCTGCGGGAGGGACGCGTCTGATGGGCCTGCACGACCGCCCCTACTGGCGCGAGGAGCAGGGACAGCCGTCGGGCTTCGCCGGCGGTCCGCCGCGGGCGCGGATGGGGCCGGGCGGCCTGCCGCCGACGGGGCGGGTCACGAAATGGCTGCTGGGCATCAACGTCGCGGTGTTCCTCGTACAACTGTTCGCCGACGCGCCGAGCGAGGCCTACCGGGTCGGCGCGATCAGCCATTGGTTCGGCCTGACGGCGGGGGCCTTCTGGCAGCCGTGGCGTTACGTCAGCTTCCAGTTCCTCCACGGCGGTGCGTGGCATCTGGTCGGGAACATGATCGGCGTGTTCTTCCTCGGCGGGCTGCTCGAGCGGACGATGGGCTCGAAGCGGTACCTCGCGTTCTACCTGAGCTGCGGGGCCTTCGCCGGGCTGGTCTACGTGACCGTGGCCGGGCTGTACCCGGAGATTCCGAACTGGGCGCCGATCATCGGCGCCTCGGGCGGCGTGTACGCGCTTCTGCTGGCCGTCGCGGTGCTGTTCCCGCACGTGCGCCTGCTGCTGTGGTTCGTTCTGCCGGTCCGCATCCGGACCATC
>CAZADC010000206.1:0-6866 GCA_964483755.1 uncultured Planctomycetaceae bacterium
GCCCTTCGACGGCGACCAGGTGACCGGCGCGACGCACTTCACCCCGGACGAGCACGGCCCGCACCTGCTCGCGCGCGACGGCGACCTCGCCAGGATCAAGGCCGACATCGTCAAGGTGCTCGAAGGAGAGGGGACCGGCTGACGCCGTCCGCCATCGTCGCGCATCCGAACCGTTCAGAAAGGAAGCGAACCGATGCAGGAACTGCCGAAGGACTTCCACGACCAGTCGATCTCCCGCCGCTGGAACGCGCGGTGGATCGGTCCCGAGCCGACCGGACCGTTCACCAGCCGGGCGCTGTTCCGCCGCTCGTTCGAATTCGCCGACCCGGCCGGCGCGCGCCTGTTCATCGGCGCCGAGCGCGACTACCAGCTCTTCGTCAACGGGCGGTTCGTCTGCCGCGGCGCGCCCCCGTCGCCCTACTACTACAGGTTCTACGACGAGGTGGACCTGGCCGACCACCTCGTCGCCGGCGACAACTGCATCGCCGTGCTGGTCTCGCACGTGGGCGCGTCGGTCCTCGGCCTGCTGGCGGAGCTGGTCGACGGCGAGGGAGCCGCCGCGATCGCGACCGACGATTCGTGGCGCGTCACCTCCCACACCGGCTGGGCGGTCGAGGACAACACGCAGGGCCTGCGCAACACCGGCTTCCAGGAGTGCTTCGACGTCGCCCGCCATCCCGACGGTTGGGAGCAGCCGGGCTTCGACGACTCGGGCTGGTCCGCGCCGCAGGTCTACCCCCCGCTGGGGACGCCCGGGTGTCCGTGGAAGCGGATGGTCCCCCGCCGGATTCCGCCGCTCGCCGAGTGGGACGTCCGCCCCGAGGCGGTCGCCGCCGTCGAGGAAGGTCAGCAGATCTGGTCGCGCAAACGCGCGGAGTCCCTGACGGTGCAGCTCTCGGCCGCCGGACAGCCGGTGACCTGGAGCACGGTGGACAACCCCGACGCCCTCTGCCGCGACGACGGCGAAACCGTCCTGCAGTGCAGCACCGAGCACCTGCGCGACATGGCGTTCGACGGCATCTTTTCGCCGAGCGTCGTCCTCGACTTCGGGAAGGTCATCACCGGCTATCTCCGCCTGGAGATCGAAACCGTCGACGGCGGACGGCTGGACGTCGGCTACGCCGAGCGGCTGGTCAACGGGCACTTCAACAACGCCCTCGAGGTTCCCTACGCCGACTGCTGGCTGACCGCACCCGGCCGGCAGACCATCACGTCCACCATCTGGAAGGGCTTCCGCTACGTGAAGCTCCGCCTGGCCGAGACGGAGCAGCCGGTCACCGTCCGCCGCGTCGCGGCCCGGGTCTGCACGTACGACTACGACGAGCGCGGACGGTTCGAGTCCGGCGACGAAACGCTCGACAAGGTCTTCGACATCTGCCGTTACACCATCCGCCTGTGCAGCCGGGACTTCCTCATGGACACGCCCTGGCGCGAGCGGAACCAGTGGCTGGGCGACAACTCGGCCGTCACGCTTCCCGGCATCTACGCGTGCTTCGGCGACACCGCCCTGCCGCGCCAGTTCCTCGAGCAGGCGACGGCGACGCCCTCGCCGCTCGGCCTGCTGGTCAACAACTCGCAGGGCCACGACGTCGTGTCGAACCTGGCGCGCCAGAGGATGAGCGGCGACATCTCCGACTATTCGCTGTACTGGATCCAGGCGATCCGACGGCACTACCTGTTCACCGGCGACGCCGACCTCCTGCGGGCCGCCTACCGGCACGTGCTGGGCATCCTGCAGTACCACTGGCGGCACATGGACGACGCGGGGCTCGTCGGCGATTTCCCTACCTGGACGTTCATCGACCATGTTTTCCGTCCGACGGCCGGGCCGCTCGCCCCCTACAACGCGCTGTGGTACGAGGTGCTCGCCGACGCGAAGGCGATCGCCGGGTTCATCGGCGACTCGACCACGGCCGATAAGACGGACCAGTGCCGCCGGGTGCTCGCCGCGAACTTCGCCGACGCCTTCCACGACGACGAGCTCGGGCTGTTTCGCGATCAGCACGCCGACGGCGCCCCGGCCGGGGGAATCACCGAGCACAGCAACCTCGCGCCGCTGGCGTTCGGCCTCGCCGACGACGAGCAGGCGCGGCGCGTGGTCGATCGCCTGTACGAGTCGGCCGACGTGGACTTCCTCGAAGCCGAGCCGTTCTTCTGCCACGTGGTGCTTCGCGGGCTGCGGTCGGACGCACGGACCTGGCGCTGCGCATGATCCGCGAGCGCTGGGGACGTCGCATGGTCGACGTCGGCATGACCTCGGTCACCGAGGAGTGGAACGCCTCCGGCTCGTGGCGCGGGCCCGGAAACTCCTGCGTCGGCATGTTCCGCTCGCTGAGCCACGCCTGGTCGGGCTGTCCGGCCGAGTTCCTCGTCCACCAGCTCACGGGCTTCGAGGTGGTCGAGCCCGGCTGCGCGGCCGTGCGGCTCTCGCCGTACCCGGCGGCGTTCGACTACCGCGTCGTCATCCCCACGCCCCGCGGCGACGTCGAGGTGCGGCGGGCGGACGGCGAAACACGTGTCACGGCGCCCGAGGCGATGGACGTCCGGACAGACTGACCTCGGCAATTCCGCGCGAGAATCAAGCGGAGATACGTGGGCCCTGATGCCCTGGCGGAACACGGGAAACTCGGCGCCGGTCCGCGGCGCCCGCCGGTCTGGGGCAGTCGGGCCCGGGACGGCGGCTCAGGATTCCGGCTTGCGGATGTCGTACTTCTTCATCCGGTAGCGGATGTTGTCCCGACTCACGCCCAGAGCGCGGGCGGCCTTCGACTGGTTCCATCCGCTTTCGCGCAGAGCGTTGAGGATCATCGCACGCTCCCCCGCCGCCAGGAGCGACCCGCCGGACTCTCCGGCCGCCTCGCGAACCGCGGCGCCGGTGATCTCCTGCGGCAGGTGCTCGGGTCCAATCTCCCCGTCCTCGCCGCTGAGCAGACAGGCGCGCTCCAGAACGTTCTGAAGCTCGCGGACGTTCCCCGGGTAGTCGTACTGGGCCAATGCCGCGGCGGCCGCGGGGGAGACCTTGGGCTTGCAGACGTTCAGCTCCCCGGCGATTCGCGTCAGGATGCTGTCGGCCAGCAGGGGGACGTCCTCTTTGCGATCACGGAGTGGGGGCATTTCGACGGGGAAGACATTCAGGCGGAAGAACAGGTCCTTGCGGAAGCGCCCGGCGGCCATCTCCTCCGGGAGGTTGCGGTTGGTCGCGGCGATGACGCGGACGTCGCATCCGATCGGGGCGACCCCGCCGACGCGGACGATCTCCCGCTCCTGCAGCACGCGCAGGAGCTTGACCTGCACGTCCGGATCGATCTCGGCGACTTCGTCGAGGAAGATGGTCCCGCCGTCGGCGAGCTCGAAGCGCCCGAGCTTGCGAGCCGACGCGCCGGTGAACGCCCCGGCCTCGTGGCCGAACAGCTCGCTCTCGAGCAGCGTGTGGGGCAGCGCGGCGCAATTGACGGCGATGAACGGACGCTCCGCGCGCGTCGAGTTGGTGTGGACCAGGCGAGCGGCGAGCTCCTTGCCGGTGCCCGTCTCGCCCTGCAGCAGCACGGTGGCGCTGGACCGCGCGACGCGGGCGATCAGGTCCTTCACCCGCCCCATCGCCTCGGAGTCCCCGATCATCTCGCCGGGCCCGCGGACGGCCGTCTTCAGTCCCCGGTTGTCCTTGCGGAGCCGCTCGCAGAGCTGGGAGTTCGCCACCGCGATGGCGGCGAGATTGGCGAAGATCTCCGCGAGCTGGCGGTCCGGCTCGCCGAAGCGACCGCCGTCGACGGGGTTGAGCACCTCCACCACGCCCAGGGCGTCCCCGTGGTGGATCAGCGGCGCGGCAATGAGGCTCTCGGTGCGGAAGCCCACCAGCGAGTCGATGTCCTTGTGGTGGGCGCTGTCCCGGGCAACGTCGTTGACGATATCCGCCTCGCCGGTCCGCAGGACCTTTCCGGAGATGCCCGCCCCCTGTTCGTACTCCACGCCGAGAAGCTGATCGGCGCAGTCCCCCACGGCCGCCCTGAACACCTGCCGGCCTCGCGGGGCGTCGATCATGATGACGCTGGACGCCTCGGCGCGCAGCACGCTGACGGCCGCCCGCGCGATCGCCTCGAGTGTTTCGTCCAGCGTCCTGCCGGAGTTGATCGCCGCCGACGCGTCCACCAGGGACGCCAGCAGCTCCGGCGCCAGGTCGCTCGTCTGAACCATGCGGCGGGCTCCCTTCATTCGGCCGAAAGTATGGGGGGCGGCGCGGAGGCGCGTCAAGTCCGCGCGCCGGCAAAGGGCGCCGGTCCGCCCCGCGCATCGGCGCGTCAATCCCCGCGCCAGCGTGCATCAAGTTCCGCACCTGCGTGCATCAAGTTCCGCAGGGGCGCCCGTCAATCCGCGCACGTCGGGGCTTCAAGCCCCGCGCATTGGCGCATCTAGCCCCGCACCAGCGTGCGTCAAGCCCCGCAGGGGCGCCCGTCAATAGCCCAGGGCGAAGCGCAGCGGAGCCCTGGGTTCGCCGCCGGAAACGCGTGAGCCCCGCCAGGGGCGATCGTGACGTCCCGACAACTCCGCCCCCCTCTCATCGTCGTTGGAGCATGCTTCCCAAGGGAAGCATGGCACCGCGCCAATCCCCGCGCGTCCGCGCGTCAATTCCCGCGCCAGCGTGCATCAAGTTCCGCACCAGCGTGCGTCAAGCCCCGCAGGGGCGCCCGTCAATCCGCGCACGTCGGGGCTTCAAGCCCCGCGCATTGGCGCATCTAGCCCCGCACCAGCGTGCGTCAAGCCCCGCAGGGGCGCCCGTCAATAGCCCAGGGCGAAGCGCAGCGGAGCCCTGGGTTCGCCGCCGGAAACGCGTGAGCCCCGCCAGGGGCGATCGTGACGTCCCGACAACTCCGCCCCCCTCTCATCGTCGTTGGAGCATGCTTCCCAAGGGAAGCATGGCACCGCGCCAATCCCCGCGCGTCCGCGCGTCAATTCCCGCGCACGTCGGGGCGTCAAGCCCCGCACCTCGGCGTGTCAATGCCCGCGCGCCGGCAAGGGCGCCGGTCCGCCCCGCGCAGCGGCGGACCCCGCCGGGCGATCCGACGGGGTCCGCATGTGCCTTGTCGCTGCCGCGGGGAGCGCGACCGGTCCGCTCATCGCTACTTGGTCGGTGCACCTGCCGCCGTCGGCTGGGTCAGGAACATGTCCGGCGAAACAATCCAGACCTCCACGCGCCGGTTGGCCTGGTTGCCCTTGTTGTTGGGCTTGTTGGGCTCGACGGGGTGATACTTGCTGAAGCCGAGCACGCCGATGCGCTCCGGATCGAGCCCCGCCGCCTGGAGCACCTGCTGGACGGCCGTCGCACGGTGCACGGAGAGGTACCAGTTGTCCGGGTGCCGCTGTTTGGTCGAGGGTTTGGAGATCGGCATGTCGTCGGTGTGCCCCGCCACGTAGATGTTGAACCGCTCGGCCTCCGGGCCCTGCACGATCCGGACGAACTCGCGGAGGGCGTCCTGCGCGTCGGGGTTGACGCGGTCCGAGCCCGGCGGGAAGGTCAGATCGGACTTGAACTTCACCATGCCGTACTCGGGCAGGTAGTCCAGCAGGTCCGGGTGCTCGCGGGCGAACTCCTTGAGCCGTCGATCGACGGCCTCGGGCAGGGGGGGAAGAGGGCCCAGCTCGGGCGGCGCCTCGGCGATCCGCTGGTCGTAGAGCCTCTTGAGCTCGTCGAAGCGCCGTTGGAGGTCCGCCCGCGCCTGCTCGAGCAGGGCGATCTCCTCGTCCTTGGACTCGATCACGGCGTTGACATCCGAGTACTGCTCCTTGAGGCGCTGATTGGTCAGCCGCGACTCGCGAAGCGCCTCCTCGCACTGCTCGCGTTGGGCGTTCGCGCGGCGGACGGCGGCGAGGGCCTCGTCGTATTCCTTCTTGGACACGCACCCGCCGGTCAGCGCCAAGGCGGACAGCATCGTCGCCGCCAAGGCCGTCAGCACCAGATTCCTCATTGCAGGCATCCTTTCTGCACGTTGCGCCGCGCGGGCGGGCGAGTGACGCCGCCGCGGATCCGCGCGGCTCGAGTTCGGAGTTGTCGCCCTACCGTCGCGCGCCCGGTCCCTGGGCGCCGGCAACGGCCTTTCCGATCAGCAGCCCCACCACGGCCGTCACGATGGCGACGCCGACCGCAGCGGCCATCACGATCTGCACGTTCTGCGCCATCGCCTCGATGAACGCAGGACTCGTCCCGGTCATCTGCGACAGCACCAGCGCGCCGAGCACGCCCATGATCACCGCGCATCCGACCACGATGCCGCCGAACAGTCCGCTCGATGCGTCCGTCTCCTCGACGACGGCGGCCGGGACCGCCGGAGCGGCCGCGGCGCCCGCGGCGGGCTGTTCCGCGCCCGCGTCTCCCTCCGCGCCGGCCATGATGTCCGAGCCCACGTCTTCCATGTCGATCTGGTCGAGCACCTCGGCGCCGAGCGACGTGTCGTCGCTCTCGCGGGTCAGGTCCAGCAGCCCCGAGCCGCTTCCGGTGCTCTCCATCGACGCCTGCTCTTCCAGGCTGGGGGCGATCTGCGTCTTGGCCATCGGATCGGCGGCCTCGATGTCGAGATCCTCGTCATCGAAGATGCTGATCCCCTCCGCCGTGATGACCGTGTCTTCCTTACCGCTCGGCTCCGTGACCTCGTCGGCGTCGGAGAGGCTGGCTTCCTCGGCCGTGTCGGCGGGGGTCAGCTCGATCTCCTCCCCCTCGGGCTCCGGTTCGCCCTCCCCGCCGCCGGCGAGCGCGTCCACCTCGTCGACCTTGAACATCTTCCGCGCGCCGTCCTGGAAGACGCGAAGCTTGTCGTCGCGGACATACGTGTTCAGCTCCTCGACGCTCACTCCGAGCCTCTCGGCGGCCTCTTCCT
>CAZADC010000207.1:0-6858 GCA_964483755.1 uncultured Planctomycetaceae bacterium
CCCGGCCTCGAGGTCCGTCGACAGCACCGTCAGGGCGTCGTCGGCGGCGATGAGCTTGACACATTGGAGAACCGGCTTCGGCGTCCGGGCCACAACGATGCTGCCCGTAAGCGCCAGCGCCTCCTGCAGTGCAGCCGTCTGCGCGATGACTTTCATCTCATCCTTCCTTGATGTGCGTTTCCGCCCGGTCCGTATCGGCAGTGTTATACGCCCCCGACCAGCGGCTTTCTAGACCCGCCCATCGAATTTCGATCGACGCGGCGCGGGATGTCTCGCGGGCGGGCGGCGCGGTACAATATCCGCGTCATGTCCGACAAGTCACGCAAGAAGGTGCACTCCTGGCGATGGGCGATCGCCCTGAGCATCTTCGTTCACTTCGCCCTGGCCGTCACGGCCGTCATCTACGTGCTCGAGCCGGACGTATCTCCGCCCGCGCCCGGCCCGGCGGACCCGGTCGAGGGATTCGTCTCCGGCCGCCAGGAGCAGCCCGGCAGGCCCGCCGCCACGCGACCCGACGAGCCGACCATGGAGGACGCCGCCGACCTGCTCGCCGCCGAGCAGGAGCGGGTCGCCGCCCTCAGCGACGCTGAGAAGCTCGACGAGCTGGACGAACGGATCGACACACTGGACAGGATGAGCCCCGCGAAGGTCGATTCGCTGGCGGGGATCGTCGAGCGGGCGGCCGGGGCGGACCGCTCCCGCGCCTACAGGCCCGACCCCGACGCCGCCGGCCCGTTCGACCACGACAGCGCCGTCACCTACGACATCCGCACGCTCGAGCGCGACGGCGAGACGGTCTACGAGTACACGTTCGTCGACAAGGAGGGGCGGACGCTCGTCGGCGAGCTGCCCGTCTCGGCCGTGCCGGACTCCGAGCGGACCTCCGCCCGCGTGTTCGAGATGGCCCGCAAGCGCCCGACGCTTCGCCGCCTGATCGACGCGGCGCTCGCCATCGGCGGCGCCCGGGTCCGCCGCGAGCGCGAGAACGCCCCGCCCGCAACGCAGCCGGAGCCCTGAGCAACTCGCGGACACCCCGGCGTCCGCTGCGGCCGTACAAGAAAGCGATAGACTTCCTGTCTTGCCACTGCAGCAGCGGAGTCTCAATGGCGGATAGATCGGTAGAGCGGTTTTTATGCAGTTTTTCTGCATGAAACGTGCTAGAATGCCGAAATTGGGTGACTAGACGAAGGTCTTTGCGATTCCCAATGCCCAACTGGCGGAGTCAGAACCATGCTGATTCAATTCAAAGTGGCCAATTTCCAGTGCTTCCGCGACGAGGTGACGCTCGACCTCCAGCCCAGCGGGAAGGATGCGCAGCTGCGCGGCAACATCTGGGAGGGGAATCGATACGATGCCATGAAATCGATGGCCGTCTTTGGGCCCAATGCATCGGGGAAGACGGCATTGCTTCGGGCTCTTGACGTACTAGGCAGATTCATACGGAGATCTGCAACTGAGATGAATGCGGGAGACCCCATCAGCGGGATCAACCCGTTTCGTCTGTCCAGCGCGCAGGAGGACAGGCCGTCCGAGTTTGAGGTGCTGCTCGAGCTTGCTGGAATCGGCTACCGCTATCGTGTTGCGGCAACCCGCCAGAAAGTCTGGCGAGAAGTGCTCGAGCATCAGCAGTCGCCTTCGCGCTCCGGGTGGGTCACACTGATAGATCGTGACAGCAAGCGCAGCCAACTGCATCTGCACGAGAGGATCGGCGGTTTGGCCAGACGCAGAGCGATCAAGGAAGACACGCGCGAGAACTCTCTGATCCTGTCTCGCGCGGCCGAGCGCAATGTGGAGCCTGTCCTGCCGCTTTTCATGTGGTTCAGGAAGCACTTGCACATTCTCTATGGCGGAGTGGGCTCGCCGCCGGACACACTGCCACTGACTTCGGTAGCACAATGGGCGGCGCAGGATCCCAATCTGCTCGAGCGCCTGAGTAGGATCGCCCGAGATGCTGATACTGGCATCCTTCGGCTCGGCACCGAAGCAACGCCGGAAGGACCTGATGGAATCGCCATACACGGGATGACGGAACCACCGACTGCGGTCAAGGAGTTCCTCTCAGTACTGCGGAAGGTGCTGAAGGAATCTCCGAGTACGGCCAAAGGAAGCCCCATGGAGATCGCAGAGAGGGATGAAGATGCAGTGCGGTTCTTCACCGAGCACGGCACCGCACGTGCTGGTTCCGTCCGTTTTGGTCTGGGCGAGGAATCAAGTGGCACGCTCAGGTATCTGCATCTGGCCGGTCTCTTGCTTCGACACTGCGCGACGCCAGGCCTGTTGGCGGTGGATGAGCTGCATACCAGTCTGCATCCGGAACTGGCTCGCCGCGTGGTCCAGATGGCCCACAGCCCTGATTTCGGCAGAGCGGGGGCTCAGCTCCTGTTCACCACGCACGACACGACGCTTCTGGACCCGGACCTGCTTCGCCGCGACCAGATCGTCCTGACACAGAAGGGGCCGGACGGAGCCGCAGAAGTCTACTCCCTTTGGGATTTCAAGGACATGCCTCGCAAGGACGCGGCGTGGGCTCGGAACTACCTGGCGGGCCGGTTCGGTGGCGTCCCCGTGTTCGGCCCGTCCCTGGCCGACATCCCCCAGGCGGATGAGCCAACACCCGTTGAGCGTGCCGATTCCGAACCCGTGGAGGCCGAGTGAATGGCGCGACGGTCCACGCGGAAACGACGTCCTCCTCGCCAGTACAGCCCGCGTCTGATCGTGGTATGCGAGGGGGAGAAGACCGAGTATGAGTATCTCACGCGACTGAACCAGGCCAGAAAGCGACCCGGCGGTCCGGTAGTCGTGCCGCTAAGGGGATGTGGCGGAGATCCTGCCGGTGTCGTCGAGCGAGCAATCAGGGAGCGTGACAATGACCGGAGGGGCGGCAAGTTCGACAGGGCGCAGGGCGACAGGGCCTATGTCCTCCTCGACGTCGAGCCGCATGATCCCGGCCGGGCGCCGGCGCTGGACAATGCCCTGAGGCTTGCCCGAGAGCAGGACGTGTGCGTCTTGCTTTCGAATCCCTCCTTCGAGTTCTGGTTGCTGTGCCACCTTGTATCCGAGGCGGAAGCATGCCGTGCGTTCCCGAATCCGGCGGCGTTGGACAGTGAACTCCGAAGACGATTCGACGGTCATGGCAAAGATGATCTGCACAGGGACCCCGACCTTTTCGACCGGCTCTTGTCCGAAGCAGAGCACGCCGTGACGGTAGCACGCCATGTCCATGAGAAGCATCACAGCAAAGCTGACGTGCGCGGCGCGAACGCCTGCACAACGGTCTACCAGCTCGTCGACATGCTCGCCCCGTCCGGTGGAGCCCCCTGAGCCATCCCACGCAGCCGGAGTAGCCCGGCCATCGCGGCGCCGCCCTCGGCCCGAATTGCCGTCCGCCCGTTTGCTTTTCGGCCGCCCATGGGTATGCTGACGCGCCGTTGCGGTGAATTCCCGTCCCGAAGGAAGGTGCGTGCCATGTCTGCCGAGCGAGCCGTCCACGCAAGCGTTGCACAGCGGTTGGTCGGGGCTGTCGTTGTCGCGGTCTGCCTTGCTGCAGGGCCGCCCGAAGCGCGGGGCGACGAGCCGGAATCCCTGACGTACGAAACCGGCGAGGGCGTGACGTACGTCGTCACGGCCGACGGGCTCAGCAGCATCCGCGTCGGCGAGCGGGAGCTGGCGACCGGCGGATGGAGCGCCTCCAGCGGCGAGGGCTGGTTCAAGGCCGGGACGGGCAAGGTGCAGACGGGCAAGGTCGTCGAGAAGTCCATCCAGATCGTCTCGCCGACGAAAGCGGTCGTCCGGCACGTCGGCGACGGCGACATCGACGCCGTCCACACGTATGCGTTCGACGGCGAGGACGTGACGATCTCCACGCGGGTCGAGAACCGCCACCCGGCCGACGACATGACGGTCGTGCACCTGTCCGGGCTGCGCTTCGAGTTCGACCGGCCGCCTCAGGGCGTCATGAACTGGCAGCACGTCTCCTACTTCCAGGCCCACGGGCTGAAGATGTGCCACCCCAGCAACTACTCGAAGTTCGGCGGCAGCTACGCCGTAGACGACTCGGCCGGGGTGGGCGTTTCGCCGTCCAACACCGGGCTGACGCGGACGCTGATCCTCTGGTACTTCACCGACTGGAAGCGCCAGCTCGAAAGCCCCGGACGCACGCTGCACTACTTCGTCGTCTCGCCGACGCCTTCGCGCGGGGCGGCGACGTTCGACCTGAAGCTGCGGGTCAGCCCCGACCGCGACTGGAAGCACCTGCTGACGTCCTACCGCGAGCACTTCCGCGCCACGTTCGGACCGGTGCAGTACAGGACCGACGCGCGATGGATCTCCACCCACTACGCCAATCAGTCGCCGCAGGCGATCTCTCCGGACAACCCCTACGGCTTCCACGGGGGCTGGTCGCGCCTGGATCTGCCCGAGGGGGCCAAGGAATTCGCCGACCGCCACCTGAAGGCGCTGACCGAGGGCAACGGGCAGGGCGTGATCCTCTGGGGTCAGGGCGGGCAGGAACCGCGCGGCGGCATGTACCGACCGGACTTCGACATCCTCCCGCCCGAGGTGGCCGAGAACTGGAAGATCCTGCAGCGGCGGTTCGCCGAGGCGGACAAGGCGCTCGGCGTGACGACCCGGCCGCGCCACCTCGCCGTGCGGCGCAACTGGCGGTCGGACATGATCATCGACATCAATCCCGACGACGCCGGGCACCGGAAGATGCTCTGGAACCGCTTCAAGAACATGATGGACCGCGGCGTAACGCTCTTCTACCTCGACAGCTTCGGCACGTCGCTCGAAGACCTGAAGCTCATGCGCCACCTCCGCGAGCAGATGGGCCCGGACGTCCAAACATTCGCCGAGCACCAGTCCGACGCCATCATGCCCTGCTCCGGCGGGTACAGCGAGACGACGCTGCGCGTAGCCGACGACGGAACAGGCAGCTATCGCCTGTGGTCCGGGCTGCGCAACTGGGAGATATACCGCTGGCTGTGCCCGGGCGCGACGATGACCTCCCGCCTCTATCGCACCGAAGGCGGCGAGCCGGGCGAGGACGTCCCGCCGGTCGAGGCGTTCTTCTACGCCAACCGGATCACGCCGCTGCTGCCGTATCTCAACACGCGCCTGACGATGGAAGAGCTGGCCAAGCTGCAGGCGAAGTACGTGGACGAGGACGGGCAGTGGAAGGACAACTGACGGCCGTCGCCGACGGCATCCGACACAACGCGCAAGGAGAGCCGACCTCATGCCCCCTGTACGATTCCGGAAGATCCTGATCGCCGACGAGCGGTTCGAGTCCGCGGGCGTGTTCGACGTAGACAACGACGGCGTGCTGGACATCGTCAGCGGCGGGTTCTGGTACCCCGGCCCGGACTTCGACCGCAAGTGCAGGCTGCCGGCGCCGCCGGCGCAGGGCGAGTACTTCAGCGACTTCTCGACGATCCCCATCGACGTCAACGGCGACGGGTACCTGGACATCGTGACGGCCGGGTTCTGGGACCAGCGGTTGCGATGGCTGGAGAACCCCGGCGGCGACCGCGACGGTGAGTGGACCGTTCATCCGTTCGAACACGAATGCGGGAACGTCGAGACCACCCGCGCCTGGGACGTCGACGGCGACCGGATGGTGGAAATCTTCCCCAACACGCCGGGCGGGCCGCAGCGGTTCTACAAGCTGCGGACCGACGCCGACGGCAACCCCGCCGGCGGGTTCGACGAGTACGTCATCTCCGACGGACCGAGCGGACACGGGCTGGGCTTCGGCGACGTCACCGGCAGCGGGCGCGGCGACGTCATCCTGCACAACGGGTGGCTGGAGTGCCCCGAAGATCCGCTGACCGGCGAGCCCTGGACGTTCCATGAGGAATTCGACCTGGGCTCGGCGAGCGTGCCGGTGCTCGTGGTCGACGTCAACGGCGACGGGCTACGCGACCTGATCGTCGGGCAGGCGCACGGGTACGGGCTGGACTGGTGGGAGCAGCGGATCGAAGACGGAAAGCGCCGGTGGATCCGCCACGCGATCGACCCGTTCAACTCCCAGTACCACGACCTGTTCTGGGTGGACATCGACGGCGACGGCGAGTGCGAGCTGGTCACCGGCAAGCGCTACCGCGCCCACAACGGACACGACCCCGGCGCGTACGATCCGCTCGGAATCTACTACTTCAAGTGGACCGGCGACGCGTTCGCCAAGCAGGTGATCGACTTCGGCAACGATGCCCGCTCCGCCACCGGCGTCGGCATCCACTTCGCCGTCGCCGACCTCGACGGCGACGACTGGCTGGACATCATCGCACCGGGCAAGGACGGGCTGTTCCTGTTCAGGAACCTCGGCCCGGCCGAGGCGATGGGCGACTGACGCGCCGGGCGCAGCGACCGGTCGCGCCGCACGCAATTCGAGATCATCCAACGAGGAGTCACGTCATGGGCAGGAAAGTCGCGATGATCGGGGCGGGCAGCGTCATCTTCTGCAAGACGCTCATGAGCGACATCATGGCCACGCCGGCGCTCGCCGACACCGATTTCGCCCTCATGAACCGCACTGAGCCCAAGCTCCGCCGCATGGAGAAGTTCGCGAATCGCATGATCGCCGAGAACGATCTGCCGGCGACGGTCCGGGCGACGCTCGACCGCGCCGAGGCGATCCGCGACGCCGATTTCGTGGTGGTCATGATCCAGGTCGGCGGCGTGGAAGCGTTCGGACTTGACTACGAAATCCCGCTGAAGTACGGCGTGGACCAGTGCATCGGCGACTCGCTCGGACCGGGCGGGGTCTTCCGCTGCCTGCGGACCGCGCCGGTGCTCGCGGAGATCGCCGCGGACATGGAGGAGCTCGCAAAGCCGGGCGCCATCATGCTCCAGTACGCC
>CAZADC010000208.1:0-6851 GCA_964483755.1 uncultured Planctomycetaceae bacterium
GGCGACCAGCACGCCCAGCGCGACCGGCGCGTGTTCGGGGACAACCGCTACTTCTCCCGCCTGAATCTGGGCCGCGGGTGGCGCGGGCACGTGGTGCTCGCCTCGAAGCGCAGGCTGGCAGGCTCCGGCGCCGCCCGCCTCGAGTTCACTGGCGAGCAGTGGAAGGAGGCACTCGCCCGGCCGGAAGAGCTGCTGACCGGCGAGGGAGCCGAAGTGGTCAAGGACTCCCCCTCCAGCCTGGTGGTGCGCCGCAGGCTCACCGTGGGCGAGCACGAGCTGGACGTTTATGTCAAGCGCGCCCGCCGCCGCGGACCGCTCAAGCGCGTGCTGGATTGCTTCCGCCCGGCGCGATCGATCCGCGTGTTCGGGCTGGGGCACGCCCTGCTGACCCGCCGCATCGCGACCGCCCTGCCGCTGGCGGCACTCGAGCGACGCCGCGGTCCGCTGCTGACCGACAGCCTGCTGATCACCGAGGCGGTCGACCAGCCGCGACTGAAGCACTTCCTCAACACCTGGCTGTCCCGCCCGCCCCGGGGCGACACCGCCCTGGACGTCGCCGAGCAGCGCCAGCTCGCCCAGCAGGTGCTCTGGCAGATGGGACGCCTGCTCCAGCGCCTGCACGACAGCAAGTTCGCCCACCGCGACCTGAAGGCCAACAACATGCTCGTCCGCTGGGAGCCCGGCGAGCAGCCCGAGATCGTCTTGCTGGACCTCGACGGACTCAGCCGCTGCCGGATCATGTCGGCGCGGCGGAAGTTCCAGGGGCTCATGCGGCTGAACGTGTCGCTGCTGGAATGCCCGATCGTCAATCACGCCGGACGTCTGCGGATGCTGCTGGGCTACCTGCGGCGGCCTGGCAGCGGAAGGATCAACTTCAAGCCCTACTGGCGTATGCTCGAGGACTGGTCGGCGCGGAAGCTCCGCCGCCAGATCCGCTCCCGACGGCGTCGCCAGAAGGCGGCGCGGAGGCCGGGCTGATGCGTCCGCCCGCCCCGCCCAATCGAGTGCTGATCGTCAAGCCCAGCGCCTTGGGCGACGTGGTGACGGCCGTTCCGGTGCTCCGCGGGCTGCGACGGACCTTCCCCGCCGCCCGGATCGACTGGCTCGTCAACGCCGAGCTCGCACCCGTCATCGCCGCGGATGCAGATATCGACGGGATCCTGCCGTTCGAGCGCCGCCGCCTGGCAAGAGCATGGCGATCGGCCGGCGCCGCGCGGGCCCTGGCGGGACTGGCAAGGCGCCTGCATGATGCAGCGTACGACTGGGTGATCGACCTTCAGGGGCTGCTGCGCAGCGCGCTGTTGTCGGCCTGCACGGCGGCGCCCGTCCGCGCCGGGTTCGCCGACGCGCGGGAAGGCGCCGCCGGGCTCTACACTCACCGCGTCCGGACGCGGTCTGCACACACCGTCGACCGCAACGTCGAGCTGGCGAGGACGCTCGGCGTCGACGCGCGGGGCGAGGACATGACGCTGTCCGTCCCCCCGGCCGGGCGGGACTTCGCCGCGCACGCGCTGGCAGCTCACGGCCTGGCGCCAGACGGGTACGTCGCCTGCGTCCCGCCGACGCGCTGGGCGTCCAAGCGATGGCCCGTGCGGCACTGGCGGGCGCTGATCGAACGGCTGATCGAGCGACACCCCGTCATCCTGCTCGGCACGCCCGGCGACGTGGAGCTTTGCGGCGCAATTGCCGAGGGGTTTGATGAACGGGTCGCGAATCTCGCCGGCCAGACGGACCTGCCCGCCTTCGTCGCGATGATCGCCGCGTCCGGCGGCGTGATCTGCTGCGACTCGGCCGCCAAGTTCATCGCCCCGGCCGTCGGGGTGGAGGCGGTGTCGCTGATCGGTCCGACGCGGATCGAGCGGACCGGTCCGTACCTTCGCGGGCGGGCGGTGGTCGCGGACGTCCCCTGCCGGGGGTGCCTGCGCCGCCGCTGCCGCCACACGACGTGCATGGAGCTGATCGACCCGGCCCGCGTCGCGCGGGTCGCCGAGGAGACCTTCGCCCCGAGGACCGCCCCGTGCCGCACCGCATGATCGCCAACAAGCTCAAGCGGTGGTTCATCTACCGCGTGCTGCACGTCGACGACACCCCCCACCGCATCGCGCTGGGGGTCGCGGTGGGCATCTTCATCACGTGGACGCCGAGCATCGGCTTCCAGATGCTCCTCACCGTGGCGATCTCGACGCTGCTGCGGGCGAACAAGTTCGTCGGCGTGCCCTTCGTCTGGATATCCAACCCGCTGACGCTGGTCCCGATCTACGGCCCGAACTTCCTGCTCGGCGCCTGGCTGCTCGGGGGCGACTACAGCTATGACCGGTTCGCGGACTCGCTCGCTCACGCGGTCTCCTTCGGCGGAACCTGGTGGGAGCGGATTCAGAGCTGGTGGGAGGCGACGATCCACTTCTTCTGGCCGCTGTGGATCGGCAGCGTCATCAACGCCCTCGTACTCGGGGTGATCACCTACGTGCTGATCTACTGGGGGGTAACCGCCTACCGGAAGCGCCGCCCCCTGCCCGGCCGCCGCCGCGAGGCGCCCCGACGGGACGCCGCAAGTGACAATGCTCCCCCGGCCACGACGGGGGCGATTCCCGACGAAAGCGCTTCCGATCAGCCGCCCACGTCGGAAGCCGAAGCCGGACCGCCCGTTGACGACGGCAGATAGGCCCGCGGTCAGCGGTTCGCCAGCAGCTCCGCGCGGGCGTGCAGCCGTTCGATGCGGGCGCGCTCCGGCGGCGTGAAGCGATCCACGCTCTCGCCGATCAAGGCGGCGTTGATCCGCTCGGCGGCCGAGAGCTCCGCCTGGCACAGATTCGGTCGCCCCACGTCGCAGTACATCTCGGCAATGTCCACGCGCTGGCGATGGTTCTGCGGATCCAGGGCGACCGCCCGGTTCATGTGCTCCAGCGCCTCCGCCACCTCGTCGTCACCCGGCGCACGCTGCGCCGCCGCGAGCCAGGCGGCGTCCGACTCCTGCCGCCGGCCGAGTTCGTGGTACACGTCGCCCAGCTGCACGCGGAGGAAGTAGCTGTCCGGGTCGCCCTCCACGGCGCGGGTGAGGAGCTCGGCCGCCCGGTCGAGCTCTCCCAGCGCCCGGTGCGCCGCGGCCGCGTCGGCCAGGAGAACCGGCGACGGCGGCCCGTATCGCCCGGTGATCGACATCTGCGCTCCCAGCCGCTCCGCCGCCTGACGCGCGTTCTGCCCCGCCGGCCGCCACGAGTAGCGGAAGGCTTCGGGCGCTGCACGAGCGAAGGCGATCTGCGCCGCCAATCGGCGCCAGGTCGCCGACTCCGGGTCGCGGCGGATCGCCTCCGCCGCCCAGGGCGCCGCCTCCCGCAGCCCGGTTCGCGCGGCCTCGTCGCTCCGTCGCGGCGCGGTCCGCAGGATGACCTTCGCCGTATCGCCGGCCGCGTAGGGGTCCAGGGCGTCCGCCGTCGCCGCCTCCTGCATGCGGTCCACGGCGGCGCGATCGCGCCCGCCGGACAGGTCCGCCAGCGCCCGGCTGGTCAGCATCGTCCGCTCGTACACGGGGCGCCACAGCAGCGCAATCGCCGCGATCGCCCCCGCCGTCAGGGCGCCGGCGAGCACCCATCGCGTTCGGTTCAGCGAGCGCCGTCGCGAATCGGACCACGCCAGCCCCCCCGCAAGCGCCAGCCAGAAGACCGTCGCCGGACCGCCCATCCAGAGGCTGAAGGTCACCATGTTGTGGAGCACGAACGCGGCGCACCCGGCCGCCAGGGCGGTCCGGGCGCGTCGGCCGGCCGCGGAGAGCCCGGCTGGGAGGGATTCGCCCGCCCAGGACGTCGTCGTCAGCAGCCCGCCGAGCACCAGCGCCGGGAGCACCGCCTCGATGACGACCAGGAACGGATGCTCCGCCGCGCGCCCGATGGTCAGGCGCGTGAGAAGCACGGCGCCCGCAACCACCGCGACCGCCGCCAGCATGCGGACGTTCGTCCCCAGCGGTCCGGGCGAATCGCTCAGCGGGGCCGCGAGATTCCGTCGCGGACGGCAGATCAGCACGAGCCCGCCCGCCAGCAGACCGAGATACGCCAGTCCACCGAAAACCCCGTATTGCACCAGCGCGTGGGCGAGGACATTGTGGGGCGTCTTGACGGCCTCCTCCGCCGCGGCCCGCCGGACCTGGAGATACGCCGCCGGGAAGTTGCCCGGACCCACGCCCAGCCCCGGGTGGTCGGCGAGGATCTGCCCCGACGCCGACCAGTAGAACCATCGCACCAGCAGTGTCCGCGACGGCAGCGCGCCCGCGGCCGCGCCGTATGCGACCACCGCCCCGCCGACCGCGGCACAGACGAGGACGACCGCTGCGGCCGCCGTCCGCCAGCGCGGCGCGATCCGCCGGCGCCCGCGCCACGCGACGACGCCCGCTGCGGCGCCCACGCAGGCCGCGCCGATGCCGCCGAGGCTTCGCGTCAGCACAAGCACCGCCCCGGCCGTCAGCGACACGGCGCAGGCGATCACGGCTGCGAGCGTCGGCAGGTGCAGCTCGCCGGACCTTCGCTCGGATTTCGTCGCCCGCCGCGATCGCAGCGCGGCCGCGAGCTTGCACGCCGCCAGCCCCGCTGCACAGAACGTCGTCACGATCAGCAGCGACGCGAACGCGTTGGCGAGCCCGAAGTACCCGAACGGCGCCGGGTCGCGCATGCGGGAGGCGATCAGACGCGCCTGCGGCGTGCCGACGTCCCACCCGAAGTGCCCCAACCGCTCGCCGCGGTAGATTTCGAAGTCGGCGATCCGCGCGGGAATCTCGAAGCCGACCTGCCACAGCCCCTTGATCGCCAGCGTTCCCGCCAGCGCCGCCAGCGCCGCCAGCAGCAGCCCGCGCCGGCGCACGGAGACGAACAACTGCACGCCGGCGAAGCACGCGGCGATCAGCGACGTCTGCTCGATCCACCCGTTGAGGCCCGCGCGTCGGTCCGCAGCCGTCAGCGCCGCGGCCAGGGCGACCGCGGCGAACGCGACCCCGCCAATTCCCAGCCAGGTATGGCGGAGTGCGACGGGCCCGCTTAGCGCCGCGCCGATCGCCCAGGTCGCGACCAGCGCCGTCAGCAGGATCGCGAACGTCACGCGGGACAGCTCGCTGAGGTCGACGTCCGGCCGGGCGGCGGGTTGGGCGCCCTCCGCGCTCACCGTCACTCCCCGGACGGCCGACGTGCGGTACGGCACCTCCGCCACGAAGCATCGCGCGGCGGCGCAGGCGATGAGCCCGACCGCGGCGGCCGTCGTCAAGGCCGCGCCGACGCGGGCGGCAACCGAAGATGCTTCACGTGGTGACGGTCTGCGGGTCATCTCAGCGGGTCGCGCGGGTGTCGCCGCTTTCCAGCACGGCGATGATCAGCAGGATGACGGCGGTCTGCCCGAGGACCAGCCAGGCCCCGGCGTCGTCGCGGACGTGGGTCAGCAGCGTCGCCGCGACGGCCGTGCCCGCCGTGCACAGGTACACCGTCAGCACCGCCGCGCGCACGCTCATGCCGCGCCGCAGCAGGCGGTGCGAGAAGTGCCGCCGGTCGCCGATCATCGGGCTCACCCCGTCGCGCAGGCGCAGGACGATCACGCTGATCGTGTCGTAGATCGGCACGGCCATCAGCACGAGCGGCACGAACACGCCGTAGAGCCCGTGCGGCTCGGACGGGCGGACGTAGGTCGTCAGCACGCTCGCCACGGCCAGCAGGAAGCCGATCACCAGCGAGCCGCCGTCGCCCATGTACACGCCCGCGGGCGGGAAGCTGTAGGGCAGAAAGCCCAGCATCGCCCCGAGAATCAGGCAGCACCACGCCGAGACGAACAACTGTCCGACGCTCGCCGCCGCACCCAGCAGCGCCGCGGCGATGATCGCCGCCACGCCGGCCGACAGCCCGTCCATGTTGTCCAGGAAGTTGAACGCGTTGGTGATCGCCACCACCCAGAGCACGGTCAGGATGATGCTGATCGGCGCGCCCCACATCGTCATCACGCGGACGTCGCAGCCGACGACCACCGCCGTCGCGACGGCGATCTGCACGGCGAGCTTGCTCCATGCCCCGAGATGAAGTCGATCGTCGACGATCCCCATCACGTGCAGCGCCAGGGCGCCCAGCAGGATGCCCAGCGCCATCGGTGTTCGCATCGCCGCCCCGTGGATGTAAGGCGCCAGATCCAGATTCTCGAAAACGCCGGGGATGCCCGTCGCCGACCAGTAGCGCGCCAGGGCGAGCGCGAGCAGGCTCGGTCCCAGCACGGCCGCGAAGATCGCACTGCCCCCCAGCAGCGGAACCGGGCGGTCGTGGGCCTTGTGCCTGCCCGGCACGTCGAGCATGCCGAACCGCACGGCCACGCGGCGCGACAGCGGCGTCGCCAGCAGCGAGATCACCAGCGAGAGCCCGCCGGCGGCCAGGGCGATCCAGACGATCATTGCCGGGCGTCCTTTCCAGTCTGTTCGCGCAGGCGCTCGCGGACGCGCGTGAGAAACGCGTCGTACCGCCCGGAGGCGTAGTCGGGGAACGTCCACGGCAGCGCCTGCCACCGACCGCCGTGAAACTGCAGCGTCACTTCCGCGTAGACGCCGTCGCGAAGGTAGATGCGGTGGGAGAAGTTCTTCATGCTCGCCAGCACGAGCTTGGACGGCTCGAGGTAGCCCGGGTCGATGTTGATCGGGCGGGGCGGGCCTGACGACTGCCTCGCGGCGAAGTCGGCTTCCATGACGTTGGCGGCGATCTTCGCGTCGGCGAGAACGTCCGGGCGGACCGGCCGGGCCAGCGACACGAACCGCCGGTAGAGCGGGGCGCCCATCTCCTCGTCGTAGTACTCGGTGAAATCGAAGTCCATAACCTCGCTCGCGTCCTCGACGGGACCGAGTT
>CAZADC010000209.1:0-6836 GCA_964483755.1 uncultured Planctomycetaceae bacterium
GAGCGGCACAGAAGGTCCAGTCGCCCCAGGAAGTCCCGGTCCTCGGCCACGCCGTGGACGATGGAGTTGGTGATGCCCATCGCGTCCAGGCTGCCGCGGACGATGCTGGCGCCGACGATGCCGAATCGGCCGGGCGCGGCGTTGGACCAGACGACGACGGGCACGTCCGCAGCCAGTGACGCCGATACGGACGTGTTGGAATACGTCCAGGTGGCTACCTGCAGGACCAGCACCTCGGCGTGCTGTGCCCGCAGCTGCTCGCCTTGCGCGGTCATCTCCTGGTTGGTTCTGGCGACGGTGTCCCCGGCCACCACCTCGTGACCGAGCCCCTCCAGCGCCGTTCTCGCCCGGTGATGAATGTCGTCGGCATGACGGACGAACGACTCCGGCCAGGTGGTGTCCAGCGACATTGTGGTGACGAGGCCGATTCTCGGAACCGCCGTATTCCTTGCCATGGTCTGTCCTTTCCGCGAGGCGGCCCGCCGGCGTGGCTGCCGACTCGCTCACGTCTCCACCGCCTGGCGGACGGCGTGCGCGATGCGTTCGGCGTCGGGAACGTAAAACCTTTCCATCGCCGGCGCGAAGGGCGCCGGGGTGTCGGGAGCGGCCACGCGCCGGATCGGCGCCTTCAGCGCATGAGGTATCGTCTCCGCGAGGGTGGCGGCGATCTCGGCCCCGATCCCGCTGCGCCGGGGGCTCTCCTCGGCGATTACGACCCGCCCGGTCCTGGCCGCTGAGGCATTGACGGTCTCCCAGTCGAACGGCACGAGCGAACGGGGATCGATCACCTCGACGTCGATGCCCTCGCCGGTCAGCGTCTCGGCCGCCTGCATCGCCCGGTGCATCATCATCAGCGTCGCGATGACCGTGACGTCTGCGCCCGCTCGGCGGACCGCAGCCTTGCCGATGGGCACCGTGTAGTCCTCGTCGGGGATCTCGCCGGAAGCGTCAACGGCGCCGCTTTCGGCCCGTGGTCCCTTGGACCCGTAAAGCAGCTTGTGTTCGAACATGAGAACGGGGTCGTCGCACCGCACGGCCGACCTTAACAGGCCCACGGCGTCATAGGCCGTGGCGGGACAGACGATCTTGATCCCGGGCAGCGGCAGGAAGAAGGGTTCCATGTTCTGGGCGTGCTGTGCTCCTCTGCCCGTCACGCCGACCGGGGCGCGGAGAACCATGGGAACGGTAAGTTTCCCGCCGGACATATAGCGCATCTTGGCGATCTGGTTGGCGACCTGATCCATCGCGCAGAACAGGAAGTCCGCGTACTGGACGTCGGCGATGGGGCGCAGGCCCATCATGGCCGCTCCCAGCGCCACGCCCATCAGGCCGTTCTCGGCGATCGGCGTGTTCACCATGCGGTCGGGGAAGTCCGCTTCCAGCCCGAGCGTGACCGTGAAGGCCCCGCCCCACCCGCCGGGGATGGCGATGTCCTCCCCGATGCAGAAGACCCGTTCGTCGCGGGCCATCTCCTCGAGGATCGTGCGCCGAAGCGCTTCGGCGATTCCGAGTCGCGCCATGTCTGGGTTACTCCACGAAAAGGTCCGTCAGGGCGTCTTCGCCGCGAGGTTCCGGCGCGGCCTGTGCGGCGGCAACGGCGTGCTCCACTTCGTCGGCCGCCCGCGCGGCGACGGCGTCCAGGTCGGCCTGCTCGGCGACTCCCAGCGCCAGAAGCTGTCGGGCGAAGCGCCCGATGGGCTCGTTATCGAGCGCCTCTGTGCGCTCCTGCTCGGGCTGGTAGAGCGCCGGGTCGCGACGGGAATGACCGGTGATGCGATAGGTCATCAGCTCCAGCAGCGTCGGTCCGCCGCCCGATCGCGCGCGTTCAGCAGCTTCGCACGTCGCCTCGTATACGGCGAGCACGTCGTTGCCGTCGACCCGCACGCCCGGGATACCGTACGCGGCGGCCCGCTCCGCAATGGTGGCCGTCCGGAACACCCGCGACACGTGCGTGGAGGCCCCATAGAGGTTATTCTCGATCACGTACAGAACCGGCAGGCCCCAGATGGCGCCCATGTTCACGCCTTCGTGAAACGCGCCCTCGTTGGCGGCCCCGTCGCCGCAGAAGCTGACGGCCAGACGAGGCTCGCCACGCATCCTGAATGCCAGCGCCGCTCCCGTCGCGATGGGCACGCCCCCGCCGACGATCGCCACGGCCGGCACGATGCCCCTGGCCAGGTCGCCCATGTGCATCGAGCCGCCCTTGCCTCGGCAGCAGCCGGTGATCTTGCCGAACAGCTCGCACATCATCTCTTCGACGCCCAGGTCTCGGGCGATGCAGTGTCCGTGCGGACGGTGGGTGGAGGTGATGACGTCCTCAGGCCGGAGGGCGGCGCACACGCCGACGGCGCAGGCCTCCTGTCCCTGGCACTGGTGGATCGTGCCCGGCATGATGCCCTGAAGAAACAGGTACTTGACGCGGTCCTCGAACGTGCGGATGAGAACCATCTTGCCGTACAGGTGCAGCAGGAACTCCCGCGAGTAGTCGCCGGCCGCGGTCGGTGTGCCTTCCGGGCTCAGCGTGCCGTCGCGGGAGAGGCGAAGCTTCGGCTTGGTCTTTCGCGCCGCGTCGGCGCCCGTCGGCGCATGTGCCGGGCGCCCGTCGCCGCGCCTCGCGGCGCGATCGGTCTCGTTGCGAGCGCCGGCGGAGGCCCTGTGCACCCGTCCCTCCGGGGGCGTTTCGCCCGCATCGCCGACATAGGCGATCACTGCGCCCGCGGCGACCTCGGCGCCCTCCTCGGCGAGTCGGCGCAGCAACACTCCTTCCGCGAATGACTCCATCTCGCTGACGGCCTTGTCGGTCTCGACTTCGCAGAGTGCTTCGCCGAGCCCGACCGGATCGCCTTCTCGTTTGAGCCACTTCACGAGCGTCACGGCGTCAACGTTGGTTCCGAGGTCGGGGATGGTGATGGGAACGGCCATCTCGCGATGTCTCCCGTCGGCGGGTCAGTCGAATGTCATCGGTTTGGGCTGGTATTCCGGCGCGAGGCGCAACCACGGCGCCTTGGGGCGTTCCATGTAGCCCCACTTTCCGAGGGCCGATCGCAGCGACCTGTTCTCCGGCTTTCGGGCCGCCTCGGGAAGGGGCACGCCGCTCATGACGGCAGCAATGGCCTGCCGCCAGGCCTCCGCGCCGGCGGTGTACCCGTCCGGGTGCCCGAGCATCCCGCCGCCGGCGGGAATGATGATGTCCGGACCGTACTCGCCGATGATCACCTCGGCCAGCCCGGGGTATACCCCGGCGCAGGGCATGGGGAACGTCCGCTTGATGTGCCCCCACGGGGCGAGCTTGACGAACGACGTGCGGAGCCCCTCCTCCATCGAGACCATCGGGATACTGGACCACATGGTCGGCGTGAGCATCTGGTCGGCGCCGCACAGCCTGCAGAGCTTGGCCAGCACCGGCCAGGAGATCTGCTTCATCATCGCGATCATGTGCGAGGCGTGCAGCATGACCGGGACGTTGATGTCCGGGTCGCTGGTCAGCTCGCGAAGCGCCGCAAGCCCCGCCGAGTAGCTGACCAGCAGGGCGTTGGCGCCGAGTTCGATGGCGCGCCTGGCCTTGTCGCGCATCCTGGACGGCGCGTCGGTGATGCTGCAGAAGTACAGCATCCGCTTGCCGGTCTTGTCGGCGGCGCGGTTTATCTCGTCCATCACCAGCGGCAGACGCTGCTCCATCGTGTTGTTGTAGGCGTCTGCGAGCATCTCGTCGTCCTTGCAGGCGTCGGCGCCGCCGGCGGCTGTCAGGCGTACCTGGTTGGCGGTCTGCTCCGGCGTCATGCCCATCTTGGGCTTGATGATGTGCAGAGACAGCGGGCGATCCTTCACCCCTGTCAGCTCGCGGATGCCGTCCACGCCGAATTTCGGACCCTGGAACTGCTTCAACAGGTTCCTGCCGATGAACAGGTCCGTGAGCATGAGATTCTTCGAGTAGGCAAAGCAGTTGCCCGCGATCGCCAGGAGCATCATCGGCACGTTGTCGCCCCACGAGCGGATCGGGAAAGCCAACTGCACCACCGCCGCCTTCGTGCAGGGATCGTCCGCCGGAATCTCGTGGTAGCCCACCATCTTGCTGGACATGGCCTTGCGAACGCCGGCAGTGTCCTCTTCGACCTTCTCCCACGTGCCCGTCGAGCCCTCGAGCGCCATCGACTGAATCAGCGCGAAGTGATCGAGGAACTTCTGGCCTTCCAGGCGGTCCTTGAGGTAGTAGGAGGCGACCATGTGGTTGTCCAGGTCGATGCCATCAAACGTCTGTAGGAAGATCTCGGGGTCGTAATACCGGTTCATCAAGGGTTCCTTTCGAGGCCGGGGGCCGGGGCAATCCTGCTAGTCTTTCGCGCCGCCTCGGGTGGGCAGGCGGAGCAGTTTCTCGGTGTAGGTATTGAGTCGCTCCGCCGAGCGTGGACGGGCCTTGGTGTGGCGAGCGACCAGAAGGTACAGGGCGTCGATGACGCACATCTGGGCGATCCGCGAGGACAAGGCGGCGACCTTGACTCGGCTCTCCGGGAACGAGGTGCACAGGAAGATATCGCTGGCGGCGTGCAGGGGCGAGCGGAGGTAGTTGGACACGCCGATGGTCTTTGCGCCGCACTCGCGGGCCAGATCGAGCGCCTCGACTGTGATGGTCGACCTCCCGCTGTGCGACAGCGCCAGCGCCACGTCTCCTCGCCGCATCCGCAGCGACTGGTTGAGCATCTGGTAGGAATCGAAGTACGCCACGGCCGGGACGTCCAGGTGGCCGAGGCGCAGCGCGGCGTCCTGGGCGATGCAGCCGCTGCTGCCGATGCCGAACACCACTACCCGCCCGGCGGCGGCGATCGCCTTGGCGGCGGCGATCAGGTCTTTCGCGCGGATGAGCCCGAGCGTCTCCTCGAGCGAGCGGATATTGCCCAGGAAGGTCTTCTCGATGACGGTGTCGTCGCTGTCGCCGGGCGCGATTGCCTCGAAAATGCCCTCGAACGCCGTCAGCGAGTCCCTGCCGAGCGAGACCTTGAACGCCTTGAAGCTCGGATAGCCCAGCGTTCGGGCCAGCCGGCTGATCGATGCGACGCTGACGTCAGCGGCCTCGGCAAACTCCCGGACGGACAGGAAGGGGATCTCCTCGGCGTGTTCGAGGACGAATCGCCCAGCCGTCTGCTGTGCGGGGGGTAGCTGGTCCACCAGGCTCCGGACCCTCGTCAGGACGGTGCCGGTCTCGGTAGCCTGCACTCCGGGTGAACTGCCTTGGGTAGCCATGGGGGCAGTGTAACAGAATTTTCGCCGGATGCCATTTCTCACGAACGTCCCATAGAAATGCCGACGGCCGGACCGCCGAGACGAGGTCCGCAAGTGCATCTTGGAGAACAGGTTGCCGCAGATGCCGGGCGCGGGCGAACGGCAGGCACGGTGCATTGCCCGTCCGACGAGCCCGTTCGCAGGCGACCACCGGCTTGGCGGGTCCTGTCCCCTCTTTTGGGGAATGTCGGCCTCCGTGGCCTCCGTAGCTTGTGTTGCGGGTGAGCCGCACGAGGTATGCATGGCGGGACTGTAACTTACGTTTCATGAGGCGCCAACAGACAAATACAAGATTTACAGAAGAATGTTCCCCCGCGGGCCCCAGGCCCGGCGCGATGGCCGGGCCCGGGGCCTGCCGGTGCGGCCGGAGGCTACGCGATCATCAGATCGTCGATGTACAGCAGGTCATCGGCGTCGCCCATGTCCGACGAGATGCGAATCTGGAAGTCGTCGATCATCGAGTAGCTCGACAGGTCGATCACTTCTTGATGATACGTATCGTCGTCGTCGGTGTCGCCGATGGTCAACACGGTGTGCCAGCTGCCATCGTAGATCTCGACCGTGGCCGTCTCGCCGGTCTCGAAGCTGGACGCCTTCCACCAGAACGTCAGGTCCAGTCCGGACTCGCCGGCGAGATCTACCGTGCGGGTCGCGACGCCGTCGTCGCTGGTCAGCAGGAGGTGGTAGCTGCCGCCGTGGGGCGTGCCCGTGGCGACCACGCTCGCCGATCCGGCCAGCGACCAGTCGCCGTCCCAGCCCTCGCCGCCCGTGCCGTCGCCGGACTCGAAGTCGTCCATGGCTGCGTTCACGTAGACGGTTACGGGGATGTCCACGTAGTACAGTCCGCTCAGCGGCAGCGAGCCGCTGCCGTCGGACAGCGTGCCGGTGTTGCCCGCCTGCGTCACGACGCGGACGGTGGCCTCATACGTGCCCGGGGTGGCCGAGCCGAGGAACTTCACGACCAGGTCCTCGCTCTCGGGGCTGGCCCCGCCGACCAGCCCGTTGGTGGCGTCGCCGCCGACGAGCTTCAGCTCGCGGTTGTTCGCGCCGGTGTTGGCGCTGACGAACTCGAACAGCGACGCGTCGTCGCCGATGATCACGGCCCCGACGTAGTCGCTCGTGCCGGTCGACGAACTCAGGTTCGCTACGCCGTAGAGGATCGATGCGGTCTCGCCCCCGGCCTGGCTGTTGGTGATGGTCCGCGTGGTCGAGTTGCCCGAGGCCGTGCCGGCCGCCACCGTGCCCAGGTCGATCGTCGAGGTGTCGCTGACGGTCAACTCGGGGCGGTACCAGCGGACGCCGTCGAGGTCGTCGGCGTAGATGTCCGCGCCGGTCGTGGCCGGGTACATGCGGAATGCGAGGTTGTTGTCCCACGCGGCGGACATGCTCGTGTTCCGCACGCCGGAGAAGTCGAACGTCTGGTAGCTGGTGCTGTCGACCGAGGCGGTGCGATATCCGAACGCCCAGGTGCCCAGCGTGCTGGTGGTTGTCAGGAAAGCAGCCAGGGTCGCCGAGCCCGCGTTGGCGGGCGGCTTCGAGGTCAACGGTCTGGTCTCACT
>CAZADC010000210.1:0-6001 GCA_964483755.1 uncultured Planctomycetaceae bacterium
TACTTCCTCAAGCTGCGCCGCCGGCGCCTGCCGGTGTCCAGCTCGCTGCTGTGGAAGCGCGCCGTGCAGGACCTGCAGGTCAACGCCCCGTTCCAGCGGCTGCGGCGGAACATCCTCCTGCTGCTCCAGCTTCTGGCGCTGATCGCGGCGCTGGTCGCGCTGGCGGGTCCGATCCTGCTGATGCGGTCCGGTCCGGGCAGGCGGTACGTGCTGCTGATCGATCGCTCGGCGAGCATGAACGCGACGGACGTGGACGCCGGCACGCGCCTCGACGAGGCGAAGCGCCGGGCGCGGCGGTTCGTCGGGACGCTCCGCCGTCCGGGGGCCTTCTCGCTCGGCGAGACGGACATGGCGATGGTCGTGGCGTTCTCGTCGGGGGCGAAGCTGATGTGCAACTTCACGTCCGACCGCGACCGGCTGATCGCCGCGATCGACGCGATCGAGCCGACCGACGAGTCGACCACGCTGGACGAGGCGATGACCGTCGCCCAGGCGTTCGCCCGCTCGGCGGGGGAGGGCGCCGAGCAGGCGCCCGAATCGCTCGCCGCGATCGAACTGTTCAGCGACGGACGGATCGCCGAGGGCGATGCGCCGGTGCTCGGCGACGGCGACGTCAACTTCCACCGGGTCGGCTCGTCGGGCGCGAACGTCGCCGTGGTCGCCATGGAGGCCAGGCGCTCGTACGAACGCGCCGACGAGGCGGAGGTATTCGTTGCATTGGGCAACTACGGCGATCGCGCGGCGCGGCGCGACGTGCAGCTAAGTCTCGACGGCGCGGTGCGGTCGGTCCGCCGCGTGACCGTCCCGCCGGCGCGCGACGCGGGCGCCGGAAAGCCGCCCGCCCCCGGCAAGACGGCCGTGGCGTTCTCGCTCACGCACCCGGAAGCGGGCGTGCTCGAAGCCCGCATTCTCCCGCCGCCGGGCGAGGGGAGCGACGACCCGCTGGCCGTCGACGACGCCGGGTGGGCCGTCCTGCCTGCGCCGCGGCGGCTGAGTGCGCTGCTGGTGACCGCCCACAACCCGCCGCTGAGATCGGCGCTGGAAGCGTGCCCGCTCGCGCGACTGGACGTCCGCTCGCCGGGCGATTTCGCCGCGGACGCCGGCTCGGTCGGCGCGGCCGCCGCGTATGACGCGATCGTTCTGGACGCCGGCGCGCTGCCGCCCGACGCCGAGCTGCCTCGCGGTCGGTACCTGGTGTTCGGGCGTCCGCCGGCCGTCGCGGGCGCCGAGGTCCGCGGGACGCTGGAGAACCAGACGGTCATCGACTGGCGGGCCCGCCACCCGGTGCTGCAGTTCGCCAACCTGGAGGGGCTCTTTGCGGCCGAGTGCGTCCGCTTCGACCTGCCGCGGGGCGCCGAGCTGCTGGCCGAGTTCGACGGGCGCGGGGCGAATCTCGCCGGCGAGACGCCGTCGCCGGTGCCCGCGATCGGGCTGGTCCGCCGGCGGGCGAGCACCTTCCTGCTGGTGAGCTTCGACGCGATGCGCTCGAACTGGCCGTTCGAGCCGTCGTTCGTGATGTTCTGCTACAACGCGGTGACGTTCCTGGCGACGGAGTCCGGCGGCGAGCGTCGGACGCTGCGCGTCGGCGAGCCGATCGTGCTGGACCGGCTGCCGACCGGCGCGTCGGCCGTCGTCGAGGGTCCGGACGGACATTCCGAGCCGGTCGACGTGCAGGCGTCGGGCGCGCTGCGGTACCCCGGCACGGCCCGCGCGGGCGTGTACCGGGTGACGGTGACCGACGGGGGCGGGCGGAGCGTCGAGACCTTCGCCGCCGGCGTGCTGGACGAGCGGGAGTCGCGCATCGCCCCGGCCGAGGAGGTCGTCCTCGCCGGCCGGGCGGTCGCCGCGTCGGACTCCCCGGTATCGCGGGGCAACGTGCCGGTCTGGCCGTGGCTGGCGATGGCGGCGCTGGCGCTGGTGTGCGTCGAATGGGTCGTGTATGTTTGGAAGCTGCGCATCTGAGAGCTCACGGAGATCGATCGATGGGGCGACAGAAATGGGGCATCCCGGTCGTGCTGATTCTGGCGTGCACGGCGTTCGCCGCCGACGAGCCGGACTTCCATGTCGACTACCGCGTCGGGTGGGGCGGGTGCTATCGCCCGATGGAGTGGACGCCCGTCGAGATCACCGTGCGCACCACGCTGGATGCGCCGTTCGACGGCGTCGTGCAGCTCACCGCCCGCCAGGATGACATGACCGACCTGCGGATCACGCATCCGTTCGTCGCGACGAAGAACGTGCCGGTCCGCCTGCCGCTGGCGACGAAATTCGCCCACGGAGCCCAGTCCGCCGACATCCGCCTCGTCGGGCGCAACGGGCGGACCCGCTGGGCGTACGACTTCGACATGTACGGCTACTCGAACCGCTTCACGGCGCTTCGCCCGCCCGACGCGCTGATCGGGCTGATCGGGCGCAGCGGGTTCGGCATCCTTCGGCTGGACCGGCACGGGCGGAGCCTGGCCGACGGCGAGAGCGGCGAAGTGTTCCTCCGATCGCGGACGGCCCGCGCGGCGCCGTGGGACTGGACGGGCTACGAGGTGCTCGACGCGCTGGTGTGCTACGACGCGGACCTCTCGCAGATGCGCCGCGAGCAGCAGGAGGCGATCGCCGCCTGGGTATCGCGCGGGGGACGGGTGCTGATCGTCCTGGGGACGAGGAATCTGCCGGCCGACTCGCCGATTACGGCGATGGTCCCGGCGACGTTCGGCGAGGCGCGGACCGTCACCGTCGATCCGTCACGCTTCTACGCTCTCGGCCGCCGCCCGGGCGCCCGCACCGTGACGCTGCGCCAGCCGTCCGAGCCGGACGCGCCCGGGTGGCGGTCGTGGAGCATCGGCGGCGAGAGGGTTCTCGTCGACGGCCCGGCCGGCTTCGGGCGCGTCGCGGTCCTCGCATTCGATCCCGCGGCGCTCGGCGACTACGGGGCGCCCGAATGCGCCGCCTTCTGGGCAAACCTGCTCAACGAGCACCTGCTCGAACCGACCCGCGCTGCCCGCACGCTGGACGCGACACCGGGCGAAGCGGACGCCGCCGCGCCGCCGGGCTGGGGGGGCTACTACCACGAGCCGCCGGTCTGGTCCGAACCGACCAACGACGTCCTCGAGCACCTGCTGCGGATCGAGGAGCTCCGCCCGCTGAGCATCTGGTGGGTGATCGGGCTGCTCGGGCTGCTGGCGGCCGTGCTCGGTCCGCTGGACTACCTCGTGCTCAAGGCGATCGGACGCCTGCCCTGGACGTGGATCACCTCCGCCGTCGTCATCGCCGCCTTCTCCGTCGGCGCCTACTACGGCGTGCAGGCGATCCGCGCGGGCGACCTCCAGGTGCGGGCGGTGACGGTTCTCGACACCGTTCAGACGCCCGGCGGAAAGCCGGTCTCCTGGCGGACCACCTACTCGGGCATCTTCGCGCCGCGCAGCGACGACTACCATCTGGCCGGGCTCAACGGGCGGGCGTGGATCTCGGCCCTGAGCCCTTCCCGCGATCAGTACGGCTTCGGCTACGGTCAGCAGGCCGGCGCCTTCGGCAGCCGCTTGCTGCCCTGCGCGCAGGTTGACGGCGCGAACCTGCCGCGCTCCGTGCCGATCAACATCTGGACGATGCAGTGCCTGCTCGACGAATCGCCGGTCGACACGCCGCCGCTGAGCTTCCGGTGGCGCGTCGAGGGCGACGAGGTCCGCGTGCGCATGGTCAACCATGGCGAGCACGACGTTACAAGGGCGTGGATGACGCTTCCGGCGTCGGTGAGCGACCGACGCCGCATGGTCAACCTCGGGCCGGTGCGCGCCCACAGTGAGGTGCAGTGCACCCGGCAGCTCGGCGGGGACGCCGCGGGGGGCATGAGAAATTTCCGCCTCCCGGGCGCCCGGCAGAGCGCGATCGACACGCTCGGCACGCGGGCCAGGTCGCGGGCAATCGAGGGCTACCTGGATGCCGGCGCGGGCGTCCTGGAGGCGCTCGTCGACGGACCCGTTCCCTACGGCGTCGTCGACTACGAGGAGAAGCACCGGACGCAGACGGTGTTGCGGATCGTGGCGTTCCCGGACGGCGGGACGAGCGAGTGACGGGCCGCCGCCGAGACGGGCGTGCGGGCGGGTGAGCGAGCGAAAGGTGCGGACATGATCGAAACGAAGGGGCTGACGAAACACTACGGCCGGCTTGCGGCGCTGGTGGACCTGGACCTGGCCATCGCCGAGGGCGAGATCTTCGGGTTCATCGGGCCCAACGGCGCCGGCAAGACCACGACGATGCGCATCCTCGCGACGCTGCTCGAGCCGACCGCCGGCACGGCGGTGGTCGACGGGCTGGACGTCGTGAAGAAGGGCAAGGCGGTCCGGCGGATCGTCGGGTACATGCCGGACTTCATGGGCGTCTATGACGACCTGAAGGTCTTCGAGTACCTGGAGTTCTTCGCGGCGGCGTTCGAGATCAAGCGTTCCCGTCGCAAGGGCGTCGTGGACGGCGTGCTGGAGCTGACGGACCTGGAGGGCAAGGCGGCCGCCCCGGTGGATTCGCTCTCCCGCGGCATGCAGCAGCGCCTCCAGCTCGCCCGCGTGCTGATCCACGACCCGAAGGTGCTCATCCTCGACGAGCCCGCCAGCGGCCTGGACCCGCGTGCCCGCATCGAAATCCGCATGCTGCTCCGCGAGCTTCGCGAGATGGGCAAGACGATCATGATCTCCTCGCACATCCTCTCCGAGCTGGAGGAGATGTGCGACCAGGTGGGCATCATCGAGCACGGCAAGCTGATCTTCTCCGGGCAGCTCGACGAGATCCGCCGTCGGCTCGGGCTCCAGGGCAAGGTCCGCGTGCGGGTGGCGGGCGACCCGTCGCGGGCGGCGGAGCTGCTGCTGGCGGCGCCGCAGATCCGCGCGGCCGAGGTGGACGGGGGGATGATCGCCGTCGAGTTCGCCGAGGGACAGGTCCAGGACGGCGTGATCGCCCGGACCCTCGTCGCCGGCGACGTGGACGTCGTCTCCCTGATCCCCGAACAGCTCAAGCTCGACGACGCGTTCCTCCAACTCACGCGAGGCATGGTGCACTGACCCGTCGCGCCGGCGGCGGCCGCTCCATCGCCGGCCGACGGCGCTGATTCCATGGCGAGAGTCTCGAACATCCTGAAGGCGATCAGCCCGGCGAAGCTGACGGGCCCGATCTTCGGCAAGGAGCTGCGCGTCACCAGCCGCCAGCGGCGGCACTACGCGCTGCGCGCCGGGTACGTGGCGCTGCTGACGCTGTTCGTCGCCGTCGCGTGGCAGGCGTCGGTGAGCGACTTCCAGTCGGCGGGCGCGGGGACGATCTACCGGATGTCATCGGCGGGGCGGGAGCTGATCGCGTCGGTGGCGTGGTTCCAGTTCGTCGTCGTGCAGCTCGTCGCCGTCCTGCTGGGCGCCACGGCGGTCAGCGCCGAGATCCACCACGGGACGCTCGGCGTGCTGATGACCACGCCCATCCGGACCCGCCAGATCGTCGTCGGCAAGCTGCTGGGAAAGACGCTCGAGCTGGTCGTCCTGCTGGCCGTCTCGCTGCCCGTGCTGGCGATCGTCCGGGTGCTGGGCGGCGTGCCCTGGGGCTTCGTGGTGAGCGTCGCCGCGATCACCCTGACGGCAGGACTGTTCGCCGGGGCGGTCGCGATGATCTTCTCGGCGCTGTTCCGGCGGATGTGGCTGGCGATTCTCATGACGTTCGTCGGGCTGTGGGTCCTCTACACCGTGACGCCGTCCGTGTTCGGCATGATCGGCATGGCGCTGTCGCTGATCTTCGGCGGCGAGTGGGGCATGACGGTGGCGGCGCACGCCAACCCCGGCGTGGCGATGCTGTTCAACACGATCGCGCTGACCAGTCCGGGCTCGCAGAGCGGGGCGTTCCTCTGGCCGGTCCACTGCGCGATCATGGTGGCGGCGACGGCGGGGATGTTGTGGATCTGCGCGGTGTCCGTCCGCCGCGTGACGCTGCGACGGGTGTTCGGCGATTCCGGAGCGAGCTACGGGCCCGCCGAGGACTA
>CAZADC010000210.1:6011-6806 GCA_964483755.1 uncultured Planctomycetaceae bacterium
GGCCCGCCCGCGGGCAGGCCTTCCGCCGATGCGCCGCGGGATTCCGACGCCCCCGCGCAGTCGACCCCTCCGGCGCCGGCTGCGACAGTCGCGAGTCCGGACGTCGAACCGGCGCCGCCCGGTCCGAAGCCCCCGCCCCCGCCGGGCGCCCGGCGGTCCGCCGGCGGGGCAGCGCCGCCCGTCGCCCCCGCGGGCGCCAAGCCGCCCCCGCCGCCGAAGCCGCGTCCGGTGCTCGCCGCCGTCGGGGTGATCCGCCGGGTCAAGGGCAATCCGCTCATCTGGCGCAAGCTCCACGCCTCCTCGCTGCCCGGCGAGATCCTCCGCCGTGTGATCCTCGTTCTGGGGATATGCGCCGGCGTGATGATCTACCTCATGATCGGCCTGGTCGGCGGATTCGACGAGCCGGAAGTGCAGGCCGGCTTCGCGTCCGTCTATCTGGTGATCGCGCTGCTCCTGACGTCGCTGTTCGCGGCGATGGGAATCGCCGGGGAGAAGGAGTCGCGCACGCTGGCGGTCCTGCTCACCTCGCCGATGAGCGACTGGACGATCCTCGGCGCGTGCGTCGTCGAGGTGCTCTGGCGGAGCCTGCCCGGCTGGGCGCTGCTGATCGGGCACACGCTGGTGTTCTGTGCATTCACTGTCGTGCAGCCCGTGGGACTGGTCCACGTGATTCTGATCGCGGCCGCAGCCTGCGCGATGCTCACGGCGAGCGGGCTGTACTTCAGCGCCCGCCTGAAGCGCGTCGTGACGGCCGTCATCGCCAACCTCGCGTTCGCGGGTGTCATCTGGCTGCTG
>CAZADC010000211.1:0-6773 GCA_964483755.1 uncultured Planctomycetaceae bacterium
CAAATCCAAAGACTACCCGAGCCGGGGGTGGCTCACTTCATAGCTTCTCCTTTCGTGCGGTGCGCGTCCAATCATACGCCGGTTGCGGGCGACAGTTCGAACGTTCGCCCCCGTGTTCCGGCGCCGGGGCGTTGCATTCGGGCCGGTCCTGTGGTGTGGTGTCGCCGTCCGGCCGGACGGTCGGGAAGGAAGCGAGCTCATTGGCCAACCCAGACGAGACAGCGAGGCGAAACATGCAGGAAGTTATATTCGAGTCGGAGGCCCTGAAGGGCGTCGTGCGCGCGGGCGACAAGTCGCTGGAGTTCGAACTGACCGACAAGCGATCCGGTCGGACGTGGGGCCCGACGCCGCTGCTGCACATCGAAGTGCACGACAAGCCGGTCCGCACGGAGCAGATTCTCCGCGAGGTGCGCATCGACCGCGTGACCGAGCTCGGAGACGGCGTGCACGTGACCGTGGGACACCGGGCGATGCACGTCGACGTCGGGCTGTGGGTCCGTATCGAGGGCGACGAGCTGGTCGTCACGCTTTCTCCCGGCGAGGTGTACGAGCGGGACCCGCGCCTTCACCGCGTGTTCGCGATCGACGTCCTGCCGGAGCTTCTGACCGCCTCGGCCGGCGAGAAGGTGATCCTGCCGGTCAACAGCGGGGTGGTCTTCGACCCCGCCGACAAGCCCGAGCGCCGCGACGCCTTCCTCCTCTACGCCGAGCAGGAGCGGTGGGAGCTCGTGCCGACGATCCCCGTCTGCGCCGTCAAGGGCGACGGGGCCGGACTGATGATCCTCGCGTCGAAGGGCGACTGCGACGCGCAGTGCCGCGTGGCGACCGACGGCGCCGGCTCGGCCGGGGTCGGCTTCGCGTTCTCTCTGCGCCGCCACTGGCCGGACCCGGTGGACGCGTCGCTGCGGGAGTTTCGCTACCGCGCCATCCCCGCCGACGCCGACCCGGTCGTCTACGTCTCCAAGCGACTGCGCCGCCACGTGACCGACACGCTCGGCAAGCCGACGCTCCGCGAGCGGGCGGCCGAGTCGCCGGAGGCGGCGTACCTGCTCGACGCGTACGTGATGAAGCTCTTCTACGCGGTGGAGAACGAGGGCGCCATGATGGCCGGGAAGGAGAAGTCCGACCCGGTGACGTTCGTGGACGTGATGACCTTCGCCGAGGCGGGTGAGAACCTGCGGCGTCTTCACGACGCCGGCGTGGGGAAGATCCTCACCCAGAGCGTCGGGTGGAACCTCCGCGGACACGACGGACTGTACCCGACGCGATTTCCCGTCGAGCCGAGACTGGGCGGCGAGGCGGGCTTCCGCGAGCTGCTGCGGCTCGGGAGTTCCCTCGGGTACCAGATGAACGTGCACGATAACTACATGATGAACGTCGGCGGATCGCCCGACTTCGACCCCGACTGCATCATCCAGGACATCCACGGCGAGCCGCTCGTGCACGGCTGCTGGGGCGGCGGGGTGGAGTATGCCTCCTGGCCGCTCGCGCTGTCGCCGGAGCGCGTCGAGGGCAACATGCATCGCGTGAAGGATCTGGGGCTCGAGGGCATGTACTACATGGACTACATGGCCCAGCCGCTCGAGGTGAACTATCACCCGAAGCACCGCGGCCCGCGCGGCGACCACGCCCGCGGCATGGCGGACATCGTCGCGAAGGCGCGGAATATCTTCGGATCGGCGGGCGTGGAGTTCGGCTTCCTGCCGGTCGCCGTCGAGGCCGACATGGCCGTCAACTGCGGCACGGATTGGCATATCCGCCTGTGCAGGCCGGAGTGGCCGATCACGCCGCTGCTGGAGAAGCGCGTGCCGATCTGGGAGCTCGCGCTGCACGGGCTGGTTCTCAACGAGGGTCAGGCGCTGAGCTGGGCCGGCGCGATGACGAACATCCTGATGGGCAAGCACCCGCGCGACGAGTGGTCGGCGCGCCCGGGCGTGATGCCCGTGCTGGACGACGAGCGGATCGCGAAGCTCAAGGCGATGTACGACCTGGTGCTGGGGCGCTTCGGCAGCCTGCAGGCCGAGGAGCTGACCGACTACGCCGAGCCCGCCGACGGCGTGAAGTGCACGCGCTACGCCGACGGGACCGAGGTGACCGCCGACTTCAACGAGGGGCGCCTGGAGGTCAACGGCAGGGCGATCGAGCGACCCGAGGCGCTGTAGGAGTGTCGGGGGGGGGCATCCATGCAGGTGACTGACTGCTGTTGGCTTCCGGAGCGTGGTGGTCTTCGCTGCCTGCAGAGGGAACAAAAGCCCGCATGGTGTCCCCCCGACTTCCCGCTCAGCTCCCGTTCCAGTAGAAGAACCCGCCGTAGGGATCCCGGCCGTGGCGGGCGGAGAAGTTGTCGTGGATGTTCAGCGGCTGGGAGTAGTACGACGCGCCCTTCGCCTCGACGTGCCCGTCGCCGAAGAGGATGTTCTGGAAGTCCGGGTGGCGCGGGTCCTCTGGCGAGGGATGGTTGATCTCCCGGCCGTCGCCGTGTGCCAGGTGCGTCCCGCCGCCCCAGTAGACTGTGTCGGACGCCAGGACGTGCTCGCCGAGGTGGTCCTCGGACGCGCTGATCGCCGGCGGCACGTCGCGCCAGTTCAACGTGGAGTTCCGGACGGGCCCGTCCCCGAGTCCGCCCACGTAGAAGTACCCGATCCGGCGGGCGTGCCACCACCACTGGTTGTACCACGTCCAGGGCGTAAACTCGTTCGACGGGCACAGCGCCATGTTCGGATCGAGTCCCGTATCCAGGAAGTCCTTCCACGGGGTGCCGTCGGACCAGCTCTGTGGGTCGTCGGCGTCGCGGTCGGCGTCGTTGCTGAGCCCGTAGCACAGCAGAGGCCCGCTGTTGCGCATCTGGAAGGCGCGGGGGAACCTGCCGCCGTAGCTGTTGGCGAACATGTGAGCCACGTTCCCCCAGCCGCGAAGGTGAACACCGCAGGCGCTGCGGCGGGCGAGCTCCTTGGCGTGCTGGAGCGACGGCACGAGCAGCGCGACCAGCAGGGCGATGATGGCGATGACGACGAGCAGCTCGATCAGCGTGAAACCGCGCAGGGCCCGGTGAACGCCCGCACCTTGCCGCCGCGTCGCTGTACGGCGCCTCCGAACGCCCCGGGCGCGGCGCGCTGCGAGTTCAGCATGTCCGAAGCCCGACCCGGATGTGCAGGACACGGTGTGTCACCTTGGCGCGGATTCGCGTGACGAACTTACCAATGAAAGGCCCAATACCATGCCGGACAGCCGATGCGCATCGTCATCTCCGACTCGTCATGCCAGGAGGCATGCCCGTCGGCGTAAAGGCGGTTCGTGCCGCCTTCGTGGGCCATGAGCCACGGCGACCACGGGTCGCTGCTCCCGGCGAAGTTCACGTCGGCGGTGAAGAACGTCTCGTCGGCCAGTCCGATCTCGTCGACCGTCTGCGGCGGTCGCACGTTCCTGTCGTGGCTCGGCGACCAGCCGCCCTTGCCGTTCTCCCAGTGGATGTACGGGCGGTAGTACGCCATATAGAGGGCGTAGCCCATCTCGACGAAGTCGTTGTCCTGCCATGCGTCGCGGGGGGCGGTGTGCCCGAGGCGCCAGTTGGACGGCACGTGCCGCAGGTAGGACGGGCAGTAGAAGATCTCGCCCGTGTCGGCGTAGCCCTTCATCGCCCCGTACCAGTCGTCCCTGGTGAGCGAGTTGCCGACAATCCGGATGTGGAAGGGCATGTTCAGCCATCCGCGGGCGAACTTGCCGTTGTAGTCCGTCTGGTAGGTGCTGAAGGCGATGCCCTGGTTGTGCAGGTTCGTCATGCAGGCGGCCCGGCGGGCGTGCTCCTTCGCCTGCGTGAGCGTGGGCATGAGGATGCTCACGAGGACGGCGATGATCGCGATCACCACCAGCAGTTCGATCAGCGTAAAACCGCGACCCCTCGCCGCCGACGGCTCGACGAGTTGGGCACGCGAGCCCGGCGCCCGGGACGGTTCGACGGGCGAAGCGCTTCGCGAGTTGGACATGTTGACTCCTGACAGGCGGCGATGATCCGGTGATGCGGCGCCATTGCAGGCCGGCATTCGCGCGACGCCACACGCGAACGCCGGCGACGCGCAGAAGAGCACGGCGGAACGGGGCGCTCGACCGCCGCGTCGAACGTTCTCGCAGCGCAAATCTAGTTGCCAAGCAGCTGCTTGATCTCGCCGACGAGGTAGAACGAGCCGGTCACGCAGATCAGGTCTTCCCGGCTGACGGCATTGTGCGCGATGTGCAGCGCCTCGCGCGGGTCGGCGGCGAGCTGGGCCACCCGTCCGCCGCTGCGCTCCTCGTAGATCTCGGCGAGGTCCTTCGGGTCGGCGGCGCGGGGGTTGCCGGACGCCTTGGTGAAGATCACCTTGTCAGCGCCGGTTGCGATCTGGTCCATCATGCCGGCGATGTCCTTGTCGGCGGCGCATCCGAACACGACCACCATCGAGTCGTAGGGGATGTGCTGCCCGATCGCCCGCACGAGCGCCTGCACGCTGGCGGCGTTGTGGGCGCCGTCGACGAGGATGCGCGGATCCTGGTGGATCATCTCCATCCGTCCGGGCAGCTTGACCTGCGCCAGGCCGCGCACGGCGTCGGCGTCGGACAGCTCGATCCCGGTGCGCTTGAGCTGGTCGAACAGCGCCAGGGCGAGCCCGCAGTTGACGGCCTGGTGCTCGCCGAGCAGCGGCACGGGCAGGTGCTCGAAGCGGCTGAGCGGCGTGGTGAGGCACACGCGGGCGTGACAGCCCTGGAGTCGCGACGATTCGACGCGGTAGCTGAACTCGATCTCCTCGCCGGTGAACATCAGCGGGGTGTTGACGTCGCGGGCGACGCGCTTGAGAACGCGTTTCGCGTCGGGCTCCTGCTGGACGCTGACGGCCGGCGTGTCGGGCTTGAGGATGCCCGCCTTCTCGCCGGCGATCGCGCTCAGCGTGTCGCCGAGCTGGTGCATGTGGTCCATGGAGATGTTCGTCAGCCCGCAGACGAGCGGCTCGAGGACGTTGGTGCTGTCGAGGCGTCCGCCCAGCCCGGTCTCGACGACGGCGATCTCGACGTCCTCGTCGGCGAAGTGGCGGAAAGCGATCGCGGTGAAGATCTCGAAGAAGGTGGGCTTGTCGTCGCCCATCTTCTCGACGATCGGCTCGATCCGGCAGATCAGGCGCGCCAGTCCGACCTGGGTGATCATCGTCCCGTCGACCTGGATCCGCTCGCGGATGTCACAGATGTGCGGGGAACTGTAGAGCCCGACCTTGTGCCCGCAATTCTCCAGCATGCGGGCGAGCATCGTGCAGGTCGATCCCTTGCCCTTCGTGCCCGCGACGTGGACGGCGCGCAGCTTCGTGTGCGGATCGCCCAGACCCTTGAGCAGCTTGCGCATCCGGTCCAGGCTGAACGTGTCCCGGTTGTACCGGACGCGGAGCATCCGCTCGTAGTCGGTCTGCGAGAAAAGGTACTTCAAAGCCGAATCGTAGGTCCGAACCGGCTTCTTCCTGGGGGTCTTACGCGCCGTGGCGGCGCCGGTAGCCGTAGCCATAATGCGGCGGAGTATAGCACGTCCGGGGCGCGCATGTCAAGGCTGTGCTAATCTGACATGTCAAAACACCAATTATTGGGGCGCCCCACGCGCCGAGACGCAACGCGTTGGGAACCGGCGGACGCCCCACGCGCTGTGCGGCACACCTATTTCCGCACGTGCGGGAAATCCTCGTCGACGTCGCTGCCGGCCAGCTCGGCCAGAAACCGTGCGATCCGCTCGCAGACGACGTCCAGGTATCGTGCGCCCTTTTCGGCCGACGCGGCCGACGGGTCGCCCACGCCGCACACGTCGTTGAGGCGCGCGAAGTTCCGGCTGGTCGAGACCCAGCCCTTCTCCATCGCCTCGAAACGGAACGGCGCGGCCGGGGCGTTGCGCGCCTCGCCGGGCTCGACGCGGTCCGGATGAATCGCGAGCGCCACGGACGTCTCCATCTCCCCGGCGTGGTCGTCCGGCGTGTCGAAGATGTCGTCGTAGACGTCCGCGCCCACCGTCCACCAGTCGCAAAGGAACACGAACACGTCGAGGTCGCACTGGATCTGCCTCATCAGCGGACGGAACTCGTTGCCGCCGTGCCCGTTGAGCAGGACGAACTTCCGAAGCCCGTATCCGCGAAGCGAGCGGACGACGTCGGTGACCATGGCGTCGAGCGTGGCCTGGCGGACGTGGACGGCGACGGGGAAGCCCGCCAGGTTGCAGTCCACGCCGTAAGGAATCGCCGGCAGGCACAGCACCGCCTCGCACTGCTCCCACGCCTCCCGGCAGCAGCGGCGGGCGACGTGCTCGGCGTGAAAGACGTCCTGCCCGCACGGCAGGTGGAGATTGTGCGGCTCGGTCGCGCCGACGGGAAGCACCGCCACCTCGTAGCTCCGCTCGCGCAGGCGGCGGAGGTTCGTGCTCGTCAGGTCCCAGTCCTCGATCATGGGTTCCTCTCAGGTCGTCGACGCGTCGGATTATCGGCCGGGGACGGCGCGGGGAAAAGGGTTTTCCGCCGGCGAAGCGGACGCGCGCTTGTCATCAGCGCGGCGAGTTGGTTCAATGCGGCCCGACGCGACGAACGGCCCCAGCCAAGAAAGGTGCGGCATGTCGTACTATCTCGGAATCGACGTGGGCACGTCGGGAACCAAGGCCCTGCTGACCGATGCCGAAGCGAAGGTCCTCGCTGCCGCCAACGCCGAGCACCCCAGCTACGCGCCAAAGCCCGGCTGGTCGGAGCAGAAGCCCGAAGAATGGTGGGACTCGTCGGCCGAGG
>CAZADC010000212.1:0-1656 GCA_964483755.1 uncultured Planctomycetaceae bacterium
GACGATCTTGCGCGTCCGCGCCAGCTCGCGAGCGATGTCGGACAGCCCGCCGAGCTGGATGCGCATTTCCCGCAGGTCCAGTCGCCCGCGCATCGCGTTGCGGACCACCTCGGGCTGCTCGAAGATCTCCTTGAGCATGAAGTGGTCGTACCCGTCGAGGGCAATCTGCTCGAGCGACCACTCGATCTGCTGCACCTGCTTGCTGACCGGCACGTCGTCCAGCGTCGTCGTCCGAAGCCCGTCGCGGGAGACGACGGCGATCTCGTTGTCGCTGAGATAGACGACGTTGGTGGTGTGCTCGACGACGGCCGACGCGTCTGACGCGACGATGTATTCCTCCGCCCCCACGCCGATGATCAGCGGACTGCCCTTCCGCGCGGCCACGATCCTGTCCGGCTCATCGGCGCAAAGCACGGCCACGCCGTAGGTTCCGGTGACCTCCGACAGTGCCGCCTTGACGGCCGAGGCGATGTCGCCCGCCCCGTCTCGATAAAACTCGCCGATCAGGTGGGCGAGCACCTCGGTGTCGGTGTCGCTGCGGAACTCGCAGCCCTTCTCGATCAGGAACTGCTTGAGCGTGGCGTAGTTCTCGATGATGCCGTTGTGCACGACGGCGATGCGCCCGGTCGAATCGGTGTGGGGGTGGGCGTTGGCCTCGTTGGGCTCCCCGTGGGTCGCCCAGCGGGTGTGGGCGATGCCGACCGTCCCGCGGGCGAAGGCGTCGTCGCCCTCGATCGCCTGCTCCACCTCGCCGATGCGCCCCGGACGCTTGCGCACGTGCAGCGCGCCGTCCTGGAACACGCACACCCCCGCGGAGTCGTACCCCCGGTACTCCAGCCGCTTGAGCCCCTCGATCAGCAGATCGCGGGCGCTTCCCTCGCCGACGTATCCAACGATTCCGCACATCCGGCACCTCCCGCAGCGCAGAAGTCAACGTCCCTTACATCGGCTCGCGGGCCGACGGGCTTGCGGTCTATTGTAACGCCGCAGCGGCGCCGCTTGGCCCTCGCTTTGCGGGTGACAAGGGGCGATCCGAGCTTCCGGCGCGTTGATTGCGGACCCTCTATCTGGTACGGTTCCGGACCCCGGCCGGACGACGGGAGGCCCGTCATCCTCCGCGGTCGGCCGGAGGATTGACGACGCGGAGCGCCCGATGAGCCCGGACGAAGCGCCGACATTCGTGCACCGGATGCAGTTCCGGGTCCGCTACAGCGAGGTGGACCGGATGGGCACGTTCTACAACGCGCGGGCGCTCGAGTGGTTCGAGGCCGCCCGCGTCGAGTACCTTCGCGCCGTCGACCTGCCGTATGACGAGATGGAAGCGGACGGTGTGCACCTGCCGCTGATCGAGGCGCACCTCGACTTCCTCGGGCGCGCCGGCTTCGACGACCTGCTCGAGATGAGCGTGTCCGGGCGGATGGTCGGCAAGGCGCGCGTCCGGTTCGACATGGACGTCCGCCAGGCGGACGACCCCGCCCGGCGCGTCGTGAGCGGATGGACGGTCCACGCCGTCACCACGCGCGACGGCAAGCCGATCCGCAGTCCACAGTGGCTCGTCGAGGGCATCGCCCCGCCGGCGGGCGAGAGGAAAACGGAGTCGTAAATGCCGGATCCGGAAGTCGAGAAGGAGCCTGCTCCGGAGCCGCTTCCCGAGAA
>CAZADC010000212.1:1666-6698 GCA_964483755.1 uncultured Planctomycetaceae bacterium
CGCCCAAGCGGCCGCCGACGCCGGCGTCGCCCTTGGCGTCGGATACCCCGGCACGCCGTCGACCGAGATTCTCGAACGGTTCGACGAGCTGCTCCAGGCCGACCCGCCCGCGGGACACACGCCGCGGGCCCAGTGGGCGCCGAACGAGAAGGTCGCGCTGGAGGTAGGCGTCGGCGTCGCGTTCGCCGGCGCCCGGGCGCTGGTGACGATGAAGCACGTCGGCGTGAACGTCGCCGCCGACCCGCTGTTCACCGTCGCCTATACCGGCGTGACGGGCGGGCTGGTCATCATCTCGGCCGACGATCCGGGCATGGCCTCCAGCCAGAACGAGCAGGACAACCGCCACTACGCTCACGCGGCCGGCGTGATCATGCTCGAGCCGGCCGACTCGCAGGAGGCGTACGACCTGACGATCGCCGGATTCGAGCTGTCCGAGCAGTTCAACAGCCCGGTGATGCTGCGGATGACGACGCGCATCTGCCACTCGCAGACGGTCGTCCGTCGTCGCAAGGCGACCCCGCCGTCCGCCCAGCCGCACTTCGAGCGGGACGTCAAGGCCCGCGTGATGATCCCGGCGTTCGCCCGCCCGGCCCACCGGCGTCTGCGCGAGCGGCTGGACCGCGTCCGGGAGTTCAACGAGACGTCCGACCTGAATCGCGTGATCTCCGGGGAGACGTCGCTCGGCATCGTCACGTCGGGCGTGACGTTCACCCACGCACGGGAGGCGGCGCCGAGCGCCAGCTTCCTGAAGCTCACGCTGACCCATCCCCTGCCGATGGACGCCGTCCGCCGCTTCGCCGACAGCGTGGAGCGATGCATGGTGATCGAGGAGGGCGACGCGTACCTCGCCGACGCCTGCAGGGCGGCCGGGATCGACGTCGAGGACAAGCCGGAGATGTACCGCTTCGGCGAGCTGAACGTCGCCCGCGTCCGGCGCATCCTCGCCGGCGACACGACCCCCGAGACCCCGCCGGCGCCCGGCAAGCCGCCGCGCCTCTGTCCGGGCTGTCCGCACCGGAAGGTCTTCGAGACGCTCCGCGACCTCGGGTGCATCGTCACCGGCGACATCGGCTGCTACACGCTCGGCGTCCTCCCGCCCTTCAACGCGATGGACACCTGCGTGTGCATGGGCGCGAGCATCGGCGTCGGGCTGGGGCTGCGACACGCCCTGCCCGACGACGAGGCGCGACGGGTCGTCAGCGTCATCGGCGACAGCACCTTCGTCCACAGCGGCATCACCGGGCTGGCCGAGATGGTCTACAATCCGCCGCCCACCGGGCACGTGGTGATGATCCTCGACAACGGCACGACCGCCATGACGGGCATGCAGGAGCACCCCGGCACCGGGCGGACGCTCTCCCACGCGCCGACGACGCAGGTGGTGTTCGAGGACCTCGCGAAGTCGCTGGGCATCGACAACGTCCGCGTCGTGGACCCGGTCAAGGAAGCCGACGAGCTGGGCGCGATCGTCGAAGAGGCGTTGAACTCCGGGGAGCTGTGGCTGATCATAACCCGCCGGCCGTGCGTGCTGGCGGCCAAGCGCATCCGCGAGTACGAGCTGGCGGCCGGGAGGTCGGAGACGCAATGAGCGAGAAGGTCACCAACGTCGTCATCGCCGGGATCGGCGGACAGGGAGTGCTGAAGGCGTCGGACATCCTCGCCGACGCGGCGTTTCGCGCCGGGCGCGACGTCAAGAAGAGCGAGATTCACGGCATGAGCCAGCGCGGCGGTTCGGTCACCAGCGACGTCCGCTTCGGCGAGCAGGTGCTCAGCCCGATGGTGCCGACCGGCGAGGCGGACTACCTTCTGGTGCTTACGCCGGACCAGCTCGACACCGCCCGACCGGCCCTGCGCGAGGGCGGCACGCTCATCACGTCCGAGATCATCGACGCCGACGCGCTCGGCAACCCGCGGAGTCTCAACGTGGCGTGCCTCGGCGCGCTCAGCGTACACCTGGACATCGACGACAACGCCTGGCGCGCCGCGATTCACGCCGCCCTGCCCGAGAAGGTGCACCAGATGAACGACGAGGCGTTCGAGCTCGGGCGGCGGGCGGCCGCGACGGAGTGAGCGCCCGGTCCGGTCCGGCGGCCGCCGGACGCGGAAACACTTCAGACCAGGGAGTGCTGACATGACGGAAATGTGGAACGACGTCGGCGGGGGGTTCAACCCCGCCAGCGCGCCGGACTACCTGTCCGAGCCGCAGCTTCGCGCCTGCCAGCTTCAGCGGATGCGGGCCGTGGTGCGACGGGCCTGGGACCACGTGGAGCTCTTCCGCGAGCGGATGGAGGAGAGCGGCGTCACCCCGGACGACGTGAAATCCCTCGACGACGTCGCCCGCCTGCCGTTCACGGTCAAGAGCGACCTGCGCGACGCCTACCCGTTCGGCCTGTTCGCCAGCCCGATGGGCGAAGTCGTCCGCGTCCACGCCTCCAGCGGCACGACGGGCAAGCCCACCGTGGTCGCCTACACGGCCGAGGACGTGCAGGTGTGGACGAGCGTGATGATCCGCACCTTCGCCGCGTGCGGCTGTCACCGGGGCGACATCATCCAGAACGCCTACGGGTACGGACTGTTCACCGGCGGGCTGGGCGCCCACTACGGCGCCGAGGGGCTCGGCGCGACGGTGATCCCGATCTCGGGCGGCAACACCGACCGCCAGATCATGGTCATGAAGGACTTCGGCGTCACGGCGATCTGCTGCACGCCGAGCTACTTCCTGCACCTGATCGAGCGGGCCGCCGACATCGGCGTCGACATCCGCGAGCTCCCGCTGCGTGCGGGCGTGTTCGGCGCCGAGCCGTGGACCGACGCCATGCGCAAGCACATCGAGGCCGACGGGGGCATCAAGGCCTACGACATCTACGGGCTCAGCGAGATCATCGGGCCCGGCGTGGCGTCCGAGTGCAGCGACCAGAGCGGGCTGCACATCTTCGAGGACCACTTCTACCCGGAGATCATCGACCCGCAGACCGGCGAGGTGCTCGACGAGGGCGAGGAGGGCGAGCTGATCCTGACGACGCTCAGCAAGAAGGCGATGCCGATGATCCGCTACCGCACGCGGGACATCACGCGGTTCGTCACGGAGCGGTGCCCGTGCGGGCGGACCATCCGCAGGATTCTCCGCATCGGCCGGCGCAGCGACGACATGTTCATCATCCGCGGCGTGAACGTCTTCCCCTCGCAGGTGGAAAGCGCATTGATGGAGGTCGAGGGCACGCTGCCGCATTACCAGATCGTCCTGCGGCGGGACAAGGGACTCGACACGATGGAGGTGCAGGTCGAGGTGACGGCCGACGTGTTCAGCGACGAGGTCCGCGCCATGGAAGACCTCCGCTCGCGCCTGGCGCACTCGCTGGAGAACATCCTCGGACTGCGGGTGAAGGTATCGCTCGTCGAGCCGCACACGATCCAGCGAAGCGAAGGAAAGGCGAAGCGCGTCGTGGACAACCGCGAGATCGAGTGATCCGCACGATCCGCAACGAACCCAGGCCCGACGGGCACGCGCCCGCCGGCGACGACCGACAACCAACGAAAGGCGCCGCCATGAAGATCAAACAGCTCTCGATCTTTCTGGAAAACAGGCCCGGTCAGCTCAGCGATCCGTGCCGCACGCTGGCCGAGGCGGGCATCAACATCCTGACGCTGTCGCTCGCCGACACGCAGCAGTTCGGCATCATGCGGCTGATCGTGCACGACGCCGACGCCGCCGTCGAGGCGCTGCGGGAGGCGGGGTGCGTGGTCAAGACGACCGAGGTCGTCGCCGCCGAGGTCGAGGACCGACCGGGCGGGCTCGCCGAGGTCCTCGAAACCATCGAGGGAGGCGGGATCAACATCGAGTACATGTACGCCTTCACCTTCCGCCGCGAGGACAAGGCCGTCCTGGTCTTCCGCTTCGAGGACCCCGACGCCGCGATCAAGGTCCTCAGGGACGCGGGCGTCAACGTGCTCGATCACGACGAGCTCTGCCGCCGCGCCGGAGCATAGGCGGAACCCGTAGGCCGCGCCCTTCTCCTGCGAGAGGCTCCGGGCGAGACATGACGCAGGGCAGCGCGGCGACGGCTCTGCGACGGGCTCAGACAACCGACGCACGCCGCGCTACCGCAGAGTTGCCATCGCCATGACCGATTTCCCGTTCGAGAACCGCGTATACAATCCCGCCGAAACGCTCTCCCGGGACGAGCGCGACGCGCTGCAGCTTCAACGTCTGAAGGAGCTGGTCGCCCGCGTCGCCGTCGTGCCGTTCTACCGACGGGCGTTCCGCGAGGCCGGCGTCACGCCGGACGCCGTCCGCTCCCTCGACGACCTGCGCCGCCTGCCGCTGACCACCAAGGACGACCTGCGCGAGAACTACCCGCTCGGCATGCTCGCCGTCGGGCGCGAGCAGATCGCCCGCATCCACGGCTCATCCGGGACGACCGGCAAGCCGACGTTCGTCGCCTACACGGCCGCCGACCGCGATCTGTGGGCCGAGCTGTGCGCCCGGTTCCTCGTGGCCGGGGGGCTCCGCCCGGAGCACACGGTGCACATCTGCTTCGGGTACGGGCTGTTCACCGGCGGGTTCGGGCTGCACTACGGCGTCGAGCGGGTCGGCGCGGGGATCGTCCCGGCCGGGTCGGGCAACACGTCGCGCCAGATCATGCTCATCCGCGACCTGGAGGCCGACGTGCTCGTCTGCACGCCGAGCTACGCGCTGAACATCGCCGAGGTCGCCGCGGCCGAGGGGTTCGACCCCCGCGACCTGCCGCTCAGGTACGCCCACTTCGGCGGCGAGCCGTGGACCGAGGACATGCGCGAGGCGATCGAGGATCACCTGAACCTGATGGCCTTCAACAACTACGGGCTGAGCGAGGTGATCGGCCCGGGCGTCAGCGGCGAGTGCGTCGGGCGGTGCGGCATGCACATCCAGGAGGACCACTTCATCGTCGAGTGCCTGGACCCCGACACGCTCGAGCCCGTCGCCCCGGGCGAGCCGGGCGAGCTGGTGTTCACCACGCTGACGCGCCAGGCGACGCCGGTGGTCCGCTACCGC
>CAZADC010000213.1:0-6697 GCA_964483755.1 uncultured Planctomycetaceae bacterium
CTCGGCCGACGGCGCACGCGTGAACTCGATCGTCAAGGCGGTCGTAATGTACAGGAATCGCCATGGCCGTTCGCCGGAGCGCCTCGGCGTGCTTGCCAAGGAGGAACTCATCTCTCCAGGCGGTCTGCTTTCTGTCCGGGATCACGACGGCCGCAAGATGATGGGTGATGGCGCAGCAAGCCCCGGCGCGACCAGCTTCCACTACGTGCCCGAGGTTTTGGGCGCTGACGAGCGGCTGGTGTTTCTCTGGGAAAGCCCGGGATTCTGGAACGGAGAGGGAGGCTGGGCAGCCTACAACGACTATCGTGTCGAATGGCTGGAGTCTGATCGCCTGGTGGACGAGTTGACGAGGACGCTGCTGCATCTGCGAACGCCCGCAACGGTGCCGGCGGCGACCGGTCCGGCGAGCGAGCCGTCGTCGGCCACGGCGACTGCACCCCTCAGCCGGGCGGAGCGGATCGGTCCGCCGGGTGCGCCGGCGCGCGGGCGTCTTCCCCGTCTTCCGCTGGCCCGTCGCGCTCGACGTGGAGGAACCGCGCGTTGACGGCGACGATGACGGTGGACAGCGCCATCACGGCCGCCCCGGCCGCGGGGGACAGGACGATGCCCGCCCAGAACAGCACCCCGGCCGCCAGCGGGATGGCGATGACGTTGTACCCGGTCGCCCAGAGGAGGTTCTGGATCATCTTGCGGTAGGTGGCGCGGGCGAGGGACATGATCGCCGTCGCGTCGCGCGGGTCGGAGCGGACGAGGACGATATCGGCCGACTCGACGGCGACGTCCGTGCCGGCGCCGATGGCGATGCCCACGTCCGCCTGCGCCAGCGCCGGGGCGTCGTTGACGCCGTCGCCGGTCATCGCCACGACCAGCCCGCGGTCCTGGACTTCCCGGACCTTGTCCGCCTTGGCGTCGGGGAGCACCTCGGCGAAGTAGTCGTCGAGCTCCAGCTCGTCGGCGACCCACTTCGCGACGGCCTCGGCGTCGCCGGTGATCATCATCGTCTGTATGCCCATCTCCCGCAGGCGGGCGAGCGCCTCGTGCGACTCGTCGCGGATGACGTCGGCCAGGGCGATCGCGCCGGCGACCTCGTCGTCGACCAGCACGTAGACCACGGTCTTGCCCTTTGCGGCGGCCTTGCGAGCGTCCTCGCTGTCCGCCTGGACGTCGTTCTCGTCGAGGTATCCGGGACTGACGACCTTGACGTTCGCGCCGTCCACCGTCGCCTGGGCGCCCTTGCCGGGGATCGCCTCGAAGTCCTCCGGGGCGGACAGCTCGATCTCCCGCTCCTTCGCGGCCTCGACGATCCCCTCGGCGATGGGGTGCTCTGACCGGCTTTCCAGCGACGCGGCGAGCTTCAGCAGCTCGTCTTCGTCGCGATCGCCCATGGCGATAACCTCGGAGACGCCGAAGCGCCCCTCGGTCAGCGTGCCGGTCTTGTCGAAAAGGATGGCGTCGACCTTGCGAGCCCGCTCGAACGCGCTGCGGTCGCGGATGAGCAGTCCGTTCTTCGCCGCGATCGCCGTCGAGACCGCCACCACCAGCGGCACGGCGAGCCCCAGCGCGTGCGGGCAGGTGATGACCATGACGGTGACCATGCGCTCGAGCGAGTAGACGAACTCGCGCCCGGCGATCAGCCAAGCCGCCAGGGTCAGCGCGCCCACGCTGAGGGCGGTGATCGTCAGCCACATCGCCGCGCGGTCGGCGATGTTCTGCGTGCGGGACTTCGACTCCTGCGCCCTGCGGACCATCTCGACGACCTGCGAGAGATAGGTTTCGTCGCCGGTCTTCTGCACCTCGACCGTGATCGCCGCCTCGCCGTTGATCGCGCCGCCGATGACCTCGTCGCCCTCGCCCTTCTCGACCGGCTTGCTCTCGCCGGTGAGCATGGACTCGTTGACGCTGGTGCGTCCGTCGACAACCTTCCCGTCGATGGGAATCTTCTCGCCGGGCTTGACGAGCACCCGGTCGCCGCCGGCCAGGTCGTCGACCGGCACGTCCTCCGTGTCGCCGGAGTCGGTGAGGCGGTGGGCCTGCGAGGGCATAAGCTCGACGAGCGACTCCAGCGCCCTCGACGCGCCCATGACGGATTTCATCTCGATCCAGTGGCCGAGCAGCATCACGTCGATCAGCGTCGCCAGCTCCCAGAAGAACACCCGCCCCGACAACCCGAACACGACGGCGGACGAGTAGACGTAAGCCACCGTCACGGCCAGGCCGATCAGCGTCATCATGCCGGGGTTGCGGTCGGTCAGCTCGTCGTAGAGCCCCTTGAGGAACGGCCGGCCGCCGTAGATGAAGATGGCCGTCGACAGCGCCCACTGCACGTAGCTGTCGAAGGGGAAGCTCAGCGCATCGGTCAGTCCGACCAGCCCCTGGACCATCGGCGACAGGGCGACGACCGGGACGGTCAGGGCGGTGGACACCCAGAACCGCCGGCGGAAGTCGGCCGCCATGTGGGCGTGATGCGACCGGTGGTCGTGTCCGTCATCGTCGCCGTGCTCTTCGTGCCGGTCGTGGTCGCGCGCGCCTTTGCCGGCGCGCTGCTCGTTGCCCTTGCGGACAGGGCGGCCCTCGTCGTGTGCATCCCGCTGGCCGCCGTTGTCCTTTGCGTTCCCGTCCTGCTCCGCTTCGGCCATGGGTATTCTCCTCGGCTTCAGGGCTTCAGAGGGCTCTGCTGTGGCCGAGCGACGCCCTTGCGCCGGCTTGCCCCGGCAGGTCAGTGTATGCGCGGAGCAGGCCGATGGCGGTGACGGCGCCCTTGCCGCCCTGGGGTCGCGGGCGCACAGTCGCAGCCGCTGTGCGGACCGGGCATTCCTGATTCAATCGAGACACGGGGCAATTCCGTCGGGGATCGACGCCACGGCCTTTTTGGTGATGCTTGACCCGCGGCGTCGGACCGGATAGACTTCTTTTACTGCGGGTCAGACCCGCGCCCCGGAGAGGTGGCTGAGTGGCTGAAAGCGACGGTTTGCTAAACCGTTGTACGGAGTCAAATCCGTACCGCGGGTTCGAATCCCGCCCTCTCCGTTTACGACAGCGGATTGCGCGATATCGGAAACTCCCTGCAGAACGCGGGCGAAGCGGTTGTCGGCAGCGGCTGATTGTCCGCACGGCCTGCAAGGGCGACCGGATCGGGATGCAGCGGGCGATCGACCTCTGCGTGATGAATGTTGAATTGCCTGTGTGGACTGCATAGATTTGATATGGAATAAATCAGCCCCCGGCGTGCGGTCCCGGACGGTCTCCCCCACCCTGTCCGGTCCTGCGGGCGGTTCCCCCCCGGCCGCCTGCTTACTGACCCGCCGGGGGCCTTCTTTGCGCCCGCGGGCTGGCCGTCGATCTCTGGGGAGGACGGGATGAGGCCGCGATCGGCTGTTCCTTCCTCCCGGCAGGCATGACACCGCCGGGTCGCCGTGGTATTCTCGCCGGGCGACATGACGGAACCGGCAACGCCGGACCGTCGCCGACAGGGAGCACGCGATGGCGAACGTCACCACCTGGCCGATGCCGCTGACGGAGAAGCCCTTCGATCGCTACTGTCTCGCCGTCGACGGCGCGGACGTGCCCGTCTGGACGGCGCGGGTCCGCGAGGAGATCCACCGCCCGCCCGGCGCGGGCTTCACGCACATGCTCAACGGACGCACCGAATGGTGCGGCTTCGCGCGCTTCGACGTCGACGGCCCGGCGGACGTCATCGTCACGGTGTCCTGCGACTTCGACCGGGCCGACGTCCTGCCCCGCTCGGCCGGGATCGACCCGCTGGTGGACGGGCGGACCATCCGTTTCCGCATGGACCGCCCCCGCCCGCTCACGCTCCTCCTGGACGGCTGCGATCGCGAGCCGCTGCACCTGCTGGCCCGTTCACCCGAGGCGGACATCCCCGATCCGGACGATCCGGACGTGATCTTCTTCGGTCCCGGCGAACACTGGATCCACACGCTGAAGGTCCGCAGCGGACAGACGGTCTACCTCGACGGAGGCGCGATCGTCCGCGCGACCCTCCCGGCCGGAATCGAGGGAAGACGCGGCGGCGTGCTGAACCTGTACTCCTATCCGCCGCCGGTGATCGACGTCGCCGACGCCGAGGACGTCCGCATCTGCGGGCGGGGCATCCTCGACGGCACGCTCCTTCCGCACCCGGCCAGGAACCTCATTCGCCTGTCCGGCTCGCGCGGGGTCCGCGTCGAGGGCGTCACCCTGCGCAACAGCCCGAACTGGCACATGCCGATCGTCGCCTGCGACAACGTGACGGTCGACGGGCTGTGCGGAATCAGCGGACGGCTCAACAGCGACGGCGTCAACTGTGTCAGCTCGACGAACGTCCGCGTCCGCGACTGCTTCATCCGCGGACACGACGACAGCTTCGTCGTCAAGACCACCGACCCCGACCGCCCGGCCGAGGACATCCGCTACGAGCGATGCGTCGCGTGGAACGACTGGGGATTCGCCTTCGGCGTCTCCTACGAGACGCGCGCGGACATCCGCGACGTCTGCTTCCGCGACTGCGACGCGATCTTCGCCCGCAACTGGGCGCTCGGAGTGCACGTGGCCGACGCCGGGACGGTCCGGGACGTGTCGTTCGAGCGGATCGGCGTGGAGTATCCGCGTACGGATATCGCACCGGAGCTGGGCCGGGCGCTCATCCGGATCGACAACGACAAGGACGTGTGGGGAAAGGACGAAGGCGTCGGAACCGTCCGCGACCTCGCCTTCCGCGACGTCGACGCCCGCGGCAAGGACGTTCCGGCGGTGGACATCCGCGGCACCGACGCCGAGCATCCGATCGAGGGCGTGCGACTCGAGCGGGTGACGATCAACGACGAGCCCCTGAAGGCCGACGGCGACCGACTCCGGACCAACGAGCACGTCCGCGGGCTCGATTGCCGCAGGCCTTAGCAGGTCGGCGCCCCGGCTTCTCGCGGTGAATCGTCCGCCCGCCCCGCGGCGATCGGACGCCTGCGTCAACGGATTCCGCAGCCGACGAACCTCACGGCGCGGCGCTCCCGTCGAACGCCGCGCCGCGCATGTTTCCCATCGATGCTTCGTCCGATGTCGTCGGTACGTGGGCCCGCGTCAGTTCCGGCGGCGCAGCTCGCCGTATGCGGCGTCCAAGGCGTGCCGCAGCGTCCAGGCCTGCGATTTCGGCCGGTGGTCAGCGCGGATGGCCTTCAGCGCGCCGCGAAGCCGCCCGGCGGCGTGGTCGGAAAGCACGTCCCCGAACCCGTCCAGCAGCCCGCGGGCGGCCACCTCGTAGATCGCCGCACACGCCTCGGGCTCGCCGGCGTTGTACAGGGGCGCTCCGCGCTCAATCGCCAGCTCGATGACGGACATCGCCTTGCGGACCGGCGTCGGCTCGGGCAGGTCCGGCAGCAGAACGCGGTCGATCACGTGGACGACGCCGTTGGTCGCCCGGACGTTAGGCAGGATCACGACCGCCTCGTCGACCCGGAACGAGCCGGTCGGGCGTACGTCCAGCGCGCCGCCCTGCAGCGTCTTGACCTCCGGCCGGCCGAGCAGAATCCGACCCGGCGCCACGTGATACTTCAGAATCGCCGCCAGCCGGTCGCGGTTTTCCGGAAGCAGGAGGTCGTCCAACGTGCCGTCCGGCAGCGCGGCGAACGCCTCGTCGGTGGGCGCGAAGACGGTGAGCGGCCCGTCCCCGGTCAGCGCCTCGACCAGCCCGGCCGCCTTCGCCGCGGCCAGCAGCGTGTCGAACTGCCCGGCGACCTTCGCGGTTTTCGCGATGTCCTTGGGAAGCAGGACGGCGTCCACGACGTGGATCACGCCGTTCGAGGCGGCAACGTCGGTCTTGACGATCCGCGCCTCGTCCACGCGGGGCCCGTGGTCATCGGTCGAGATCAGCAGACTGCCGCCCTGAAGCGTGTCCAGCTTGGCTGAGTCCAGCACCCCCGACGCCTCGATCCGACCGGGTACGACGTGGTGGGTGAGGACCGCGATGAGCTTCTCGCGGTTCGCCGGCTTGAGAAGGGACTCGACCGTTCCGTCGGGCAGATCGGCGAACGCGTCGTCCGTCGGAGCGAATACGGTGAACGGTCCGCCGCCGCTCAGGGCTTCCGTCAGACCGGCGGCCTCGACCGCCTTCACCAGCGTGTTGAACGATCCCGCCGCTTTCGCCGTGGCGACCAGGTCCTGCGGCCGGGCGGGCGGACCCGACCCGTGCTCTGCGCCCCATGCGCTCGCGCCCGCCAAAACCGTCACGGCCAGCAAGGCCGCCGCCATGCCGATGCGGCGTGTCGTGGTTCTCTCGCTCATGTTCATGGTTCCTTCTCCTTGTCCCGTCTTGCCGTTTGTCAACTCGAGCCTTCGATAGAAGCGTAGGCGCGCCATACGCGCGACTGCGGAAAAAACGTGCAAAACGTTCGTTTTCTTTCGCAAGCGTCAGCGTCGGGTGCCGAGGGCGCACCACAAAGCGATCCACCCGGGGCATTGCTCACGACAGCGCCGGTGGCGGGATTCAGGACCAGGTCGTGCGATGGCGCGAGCTGCTCCCGGCGCTGAAATGAAGGCCCACGCCGGGATGCCTGCAGTGCGTGTTCGGTAAGGCCTTATTGTAGAAGTGCTTGCTCCGGTTCGCCCTTCCCGCCGGTCAGCCGTGGGGAGCGTCGCCCCGTGCGGCCTTTTCAAAAACTCGACGAAGGGGTTGACGTGCGGTGCACGGCGTGATAATATTGCCCGT
>CAZADC010000214.1:0-6696 GCA_964483755.1 uncultured Planctomycetaceae bacterium
AGCGCGCTGACGGGCTCGTCGCAGATGATGCAGTCCGGCTCGGACGCCAGAGCCCGCGCGATGCCGATCCGCTGGCGCTGGCCGCCGGAGAACTCGTGCGGATAGCGCAGGGCATGGGCGCCGGACAGCCCGACGCGCTCGAGCAGTTCCCCCGCCCGCACCGCACGATCGCGGCGCGAAACGATCCGGTGGACGCGCAGCGGCTCGGCGACGATGTCGCCGACGGTCATCCGCGGATCGAGCGAGCCGACGGGGTCCTGGAAGATCATCGACACGCGGCGGCGCAGCTCCTTCAGCGCCCCGCCGCGCAGGGCGGTCACGTCGCGGTCCTCGAAGTGGACCTCCCCCGCCGTCGCCGGGATCAGCCGGAGGATCGTCCGCCCGACGGTAGTCTTGCCCGATCCGCTCTCGCCGACGAGCCCGAGGGTCCTGCCGCGGCGGACGGCCAGGTCCACGCCGTCGACCGCGCGGACGTGCCGCGTGCGGGCCAGCCACCCCCGCCCGACGGGGAACCACGTCTTGAGCCCGCGGGTGCGGAGAATCGCATTGTCGTCATTCGGCGGCGTCATCGGCGCCTTCCGTCCACTGCATCGGGTCGCTCGGGTCGGTCTGCTCGGCCTGCTCGTAGCCGGGGCACTCCCAGCACGCCACCCAGTGGGAGCCCGCGACCTCCTTCAGCGGCGGCGGGTCGGTGACGCAGCGCGTCAGCGCCACGGCCGGACCGTCGGGGGCGCGGATCGTCGTGAGCTGCCGCCCGTTCGCCTGCTCGGCGACGCGGCGGGTCAGCGGGCAGCGCGGGTGGAAGCGGCAGCCGGTCGGGAAGGCGGCGGCGTCGGGCACGGCGCCGGGGATCGTGGCCAGCCGCTCGTGCCGCTCGCCGAGCTTCGGCACCGACCGCAGCAGCCCGCGGGTGTAGGGGTGCAGCGGGTCGTCGAACAGCGCCCCGGCCGGCGCCTGCTCGACGATGTTCCCGGCGTACATGACGGCGACGGCGTCGGCGGTCTCGGCGACCACGGCCAGGTCGTGCGTGATGAGCATGATGCTCAGCCCGGCCGTGCGCTGCACCTCGGCGAGCAGGTCGAGAATCTGCGCCTGGATCGTCACGTCGAGCGCGGTGGTCGGCTCGTCGGCGATGAGCAGCTTCGGCTCGCACGACATGGCCATCGCGATCATCACGCGCTGCCGCATCCCCCCCGAGAGCTGGTGCGGGTACTCGCGGTACCGCTGGGCGGGTTCGGGGATGCCGACCTTCTCGAGCATCTCGATCGCCAGGCGCTTCGCCCGGCCGTACCCGACCGGGCGGTGCATGCGGATCGCCTCGACGATCTGGCTTCCGCAGGTGAACACGGGGTTCAGCGAGCTCATCGGCTCCTGGAAGATCATGCTGATCTGCCGGCCTCGGACGCTGCGCATCCGCTTCTCTCCGAGCGCGAGCAGTTCCCGACCTTCGAGCTGGATGCTGCCGGAGGCGATCCGCGCCGGCGGCATGGCGAGCAGGCGCAGGACGGAGTAGGCGGTGACGCTCTTGCCGCACCCGCTCTCGCCGACGAGGGCGAACGTCCGCCGCGGCGGCACGTGAAAGCTGACGCCGTCGACGGCCCGGACGAGCCCGTCCTCGGTGTCGAAGTAGGTCCGCAGGTCGCGAACCCTCAGCAATGTCTCACCATTGTTCGCCATGTCCTTTTCCGCGTCACGTCTCCGTCGAGCCCCGCACGCAAACACGTTCGCGAACGTCGCTGTCGGCCGTATCATCTCCACGCCCGCCACGATCGCCCCTGCCGGGGCTCGCCGCCGGCGGCGCTTGCTTCCCAGGCCTGCCGGCCTGGGCTATCAACGGGCGTCCCTTCGGGGCTCGCAAGCGTCCTGAGCGAGCGGCCGGCCCGCAGTGACGGACACCTCGGTTTCTCGAAACCTCCGTCTCGGCGCTGCGCAGCCGCGTAACTTGCGTCTGCGCCTGCTTGTCCGTGTGTGGGCGTTGTCGTCGACGTCCGTTCGCATTGTCTCCTGGACTGCCGTCACTGCCTCAACTGTTCGCGCTGCTTCGGCCCGGCTTCTGCTTCTCGCCATCAGGATGTTTCTGTTGCCTTTCTCTGCTTCTGCTCTGCGGTCTCTGCGTCCTCTGCGGTCAGACGTTCTTCAGTCTCGGATCCAGCGCATCGCGCAGGCGGTCGCCGAAGATGTTCAGCGCCAGCACGAGCGCGAACATCGCGACGACGGCGCTGGTCAGCTCCCACCAGCGTCCGACGAACAGGTCGAGCCGGGCGGAGTTGATCATCGAGCCCCAGCTCGGCGTGCCGACCTCGACGCCGAGTCCCAGGTAGCTGAGGATCACCTCGCTCTTGATCGCCCCGACGAAGCCGAGCGAGAAGTTGATGATCGCCAGGTGCAGGACGTTGGGCATCACGTGGCGGAAGAGGATCGAGAAGCCCGGCGCGCCGATGGACCGGGCGGCGAGGCAGTAGTCCAGCTCGCGGACCTTGAGCACCTCCGCCCGCACCAGTCTGCAGGTGCCGATCCAGCTGATGACCCCCAGCGCGACGTAGATGCCGTAGATGCCGCCCAGGTCCAGACCCCAGAACTCCACGTCCCTGAACGCGTACTTCAGGGCGATCAGCAGGATGATGCCCGGGACGCTCATCAGCGTCGTGTACAGCCAGACGATCACGCTGTCGATCCAGCCGCCGTAGTAGCCCGCGATCACGCCGAGCAGCAGCCCGAGCGGGACGGCGATCAGGTTGCTGATGAGCCCGACCGACATGGAGACCTTCACGCCCAGCAGCGTCTTGACCAGCACGCTGCGCCCGTTCCAGTCGGTGCCCAGCAGGCGCCCGACCGACTCCAGCGACGGCGGTTCGTTGGCGTTGTCCGGGTCGGCCATCTCGGTGAACGTCGGAACGTCGTCGTGGCGTTCGGCGACGAAGCTGTAGACGACGCCGCCGACGGCGACCAGGGCGTACAGCACGATGACGGCCAGGCTGATCCGCGCGCCCCACGAGCGCATGAGGCGGCGCCAGGCGTCCGACCAGAGGCTGCGCCCGCCGGCGCGGGCCGGCGGGCTCTGCGGGCGCCCGGTGTCGGGCGGACCTTCGCCATGTCTCACGTGCTCGGTCATCGCAGGCGGATTCTCGGATCGAAGACGGCGTAGCTGATGTCGGTAATCAGCAGTCCGACGGTATAGATCAAGGCCGTCAGGAAGACCATCGCGTTGAGGATCGGCTCGTCGCGGCTCTGGATGCTCGTCAGCAGCAGGTCGCCGAGCCCGGGGATGCCGAAGTACTGCTCGACCAGCAGGCTGCCGAGGATCAGCAGCGGGATCGCCAGGATCAGGTTCGTCAGGATCGGGAGCATGCAGTTTTTCAGCACGTGCCGGAAGAGGACCGTCCGCAACGGCGCGCCTTTCGCCCGGGCGGTGCGGACGTAGTCGCGGTTGACCTCGTCGAGGATCACCGTCCGGTAGAAGCGCACCGACGAGCCCAGCCCGGCGAAGACCATGATCGTGATCGGCACGTAGAGGTTCGAGCGGTAGAACACCCCGTACGCGTGGCGCGGGGCGATCTCGAACATCAGCCATTGCCCGTAGATCATGTACGCCAGGAACGGCACGCACATGCCCAGCACGCTGAGAAACACGCCCAGCCGGTCGATGATCGTCCCGCGGTAGTAGGCGACGACGCTGGAGATCACCAGCGCCAGCCCCCACCCGATGACCATCGCGGGAACCGTCAGCGCCAGCGAATAGGGCGCGTGGGAATAGATGATCTCGGTGAGCTTGCGGTTGGTCACCAGGCTGCGGGCCTGGAAGGTCACCGACGTGTAGAGGTGGTCGAAGAACTGGCTCTCGAACAGCGTGGCGAACGCCCGGTCGCTGATGCCGGCCCGCACGTCGCCATCGTTGCCGGGCGCGTGGTTGATCCGGTCGATCAGCTCGCCCGCGGTGCCGACGCCGTCGAGTCCGACCGTCAGCGCGCTGCCGTCGGACAGCTCGAACGTCAGCGCAGCCGCGGGCGGCGGAGGCGCGGGCGCCCGCGCAGGCTGGGTGGCGGGCGTTGTGGCGACGGAGGCCGGCGCCGTCGCCGACTGCGGCAGGGGCGGAGCCGCCGGGGCGGGCGGCTTCAGACGCTCCCCCTCGGTCAGCGCCTTCAGCGGCGTGCCGCGATCCAGCCGGAAGACGTACCGCCCGATCCAGCGGCTCTCGCTGTGGCGCGAGGGGATCAGCGCCAGCGCCTCGGCCGCGTTGCTCCCGGCCGGCTCGCGAACGGCGAAGGGGCGGGCGTCGCCGCCGGTCCGGTCGGTGAGTGTGAGCTGGGCGTGGAGGTTCACCCACATCGGGCGGTCGTACCCGTGGCGGTGCCGCCAGTCGGCGAGTTGCTGGGCGGTCGCCTTGGCGCCGACGTGGGCGGCCGCGACGTCGCCGGCCACGCCCCGGAACAGCAGGAACGTCAGCACCATGACGCCGAAGACGGTGAACACCGCCAGCACCAGCCGTCGCAGGACGTAGGAGAGCACCTTACCGTCCTCCCATCTCGCGCCGGAGGTCCGGGTCGATGCGGATGTACTTGCGGTACCCGTACCCGATGGGATGCGGCTTGTAGGGCAGGACCCAGTCGTAGACGAGGATGTAGTACTCCGGCTCGGTGAGCAGGAGCACGGGGCAGTCCTCGTTGAGGATGCGGACCATGCGGACGTACAGCGCGGTCCGCTCGGGCGAGGGCATCATGGCGGCGGTGCGGGCGAACAGCCGGTCGAACTCGCCGTTCGAGTAGTTGGTGTTGTTCGTGCCGCGCTCGATGTTGGGCGTGTAGTAGAGCTGCAGGAAGTTCTCGGGGTCGGGGTAGTCGGCGTGCCAGCCCATGGTGTACATCTGGGTGACCTTGTTGTGCACCTTCTCCTGCAGCGTCGGCCAGTCGTTCATCTCGATCTTGAGCTCGACGCCGATCCGCCGGAACTGGCGCTGGGCGACCTCGCCCATCCGGCGGTAGATCTCGTCCTGCCCGGCCATGTCGAGCGTGATCGGGGGGATCTCCTCGCCGGGCTCGATGACGCCGGCGGCGGCGAGCTCTTCCTTCGCCTGCTCGATCTTCTCCCGAGCGGCCTCGAGGTCGAAGCGGGCGTACGGGCTCGGCCCGGCGGCGGCGTGTCCCGGGAAGCTGCTGGGCAGCGTGTTGGTCGCCGGCTTGCCCCGCCCGTTGAACAGCACCTCGACGTGCTCCTCGACGTCGTAGCTCAGGCACATCGCCTGGCGGAGCGACCTGCTGGCCCCCACGACGGGGTCATCCATGTTGAAGGCGTACCAGAAGACGCTCGGGTCGGTCGTCTTGACCAGGCGGGCGCCCTGCCTTCGCCACGTCTCGTCCAGCTCGCGATCGGGTCCGATCACCAGGTCGAACACGTCGCGCGGGATGCCGCTGGTGTCCGTGAGCTTCTTGCGGAACATCATCCAGGCGGGGTTCGACTCCTGCACGAACACCATGTGCCGGGCGTCGCAGAACGGCACGGGCCTGCCGGCGGGCTCGTACAGCCCGGCCGCGACGTCCTCCCGCACGCTGTCGCGCTGGGCGGGGGTGAGCGTCTCGTCGTCGGGAATCTCCGGATACGTCCCGTGGAACTCCGGATTCCGCTCCATGACGATCTTGTGCGCGCGGACCCGTTCGGTGATGACGTACGCCCCGGTGGCCGGCATGGCGCGGATGTCGCGGATTTCCGGCGACCGCTCCGCGCGGGGCGGCGCCGCCAGCCAGTAGTCGACCACCTCCCGCGGGATCGGCGCGTAGCTCTGCATCGCCAGCACGTAGATCAACTGCGGGAACGGCTCGATCAGGTGGATCCGCAGCGTCTCCTCGTCGGGCGCCTCGACCCCCTCCAGCGGCAGGTCGTAGCGCGAGAAGTCGCCCTTGTGGTAGCTCTTGGTGCGCCCGCGGTAGTCCTTGAGCCCGACGATCTTGTCGCCGACGAACGCCCAGGACAGCTTGGTCGAGACGTGGAAGTCGGCGATCCGCTTGAACGCCAGGACAAAGTCCTCCGCGCGGACGCGCCGCGTCAGGGGCGCGCCGTCGGACCCGGCGCCGAAGCACGGGTTCGGCGCGTAGCGGACGTCGTCGCGCAGGCGAATCGTGTAGGTGAGCTTGTCGTGCGAGACCTCCGGCATGGCGGCCGCGAGGTCGGGGATCACCTCCAGCGGGCGAAGCAGGTAGTGGTAGGTGTAGAGCCCGCGGTAGACCGCTCCCTGGATGCTCGCGGAAGTGGTGTCGCCGGCGGTGGCGGGGTCCAGCGAGTTGACCTTCGAGCCGTAGATCCCGTAGGCGACGGTCTTGCCCTCGAACCGCTCGGCGTCCTCCGGTTCGAGCAGCCAGAACGGCGCCGCCGCGAGGGCGACGACGCCGACCGCCGCGATGACATAGAACCACTTCATGCAGGGGTCCCGGTTGCGTGGTGCGGCTGCGCCGGTCGCCGGCGGTCGGTCAGCTCGGCCGGGTCGCGGGCTCGAAGTCCGGCTGCTCGACGCCCTCGTCGGCGAGCACGTCCATCCAGCTCTCCACGACGGCCCGTCGCACGGCGGCGCCGCGCGGGGGCAGGACGTCCGGATCGGTCAGCGCCCGCAGCAGGTAGTTATGCTGCGTACCGAGCAGGCTGTTGAGCATGTTCTCGATGTCCCGCAGGAGCTGCTCGGTGGCGCGGACGACCGGCGTGTCGGGTTTC
>CAZADC010000215.1:0-6694 GCA_964483755.1 uncultured Planctomycetaceae bacterium
TCGGTCCGCAGCAGTTCCAGCCCGCTGGTGATGAGCTGCCGCGTCGTGCCGAAGTGCAGGAAGCTGCACCGGGCGGCCGTGCGAACGTGGAAGGGAATCGCCGAAAGGCTCTGGTGGATGCGCCCGAGCAGCGCCTCGGACCATTGCGAGCCGGCGCCGCGGGCGGAGCGGATCAGGTGGCTGGAATCCGCCTCGTCGCCCATGGCGCAGCATATCTCGCGGTACCAGTCGAGTCCGCAGGTTTCGATCGCCTCGCCGATCTCCCCGGACCAGCTCAGCCGGCCGTCCACATTCCGCACGTTGCACAGGCGCAGGAGCGTCACGGCCGTGGCGGCGTCGAAGTTCGTCACGCCGATGTCGAGGAGCACCTGCCCGTAGCGGTTGACGGCGCCCTGCTCGGACTGCTCGGCGGGCTCGGGCTTCTGGAGGAACTTTCGGACCCGTCCGTCCGGAGCGGGGCAGAAGACGCCGTGGCGGCTGGCGTCCTTCGGGGACGAGACCGACGCCAGGCCGGTCAGCCCGCGGTCGGCGAAGTCAACCTCCGTCGGGTCGAACAGCAGCAGCACGTCGCCGGAAACGATGACGATCTGCCCCGCGTCGGCCGGCATGTCCGGCAGGGCGAGGTAGGTGGGCGCCTGGCGATCAAAGAGCGTCATCTGCAGGGCGCTGTCGCTCTCGCCGGGCACGGGGACGAAGATCTTACCGCAGGGACCGTAGGCGGGCAGGCGGCGGGAGTCGCCCCCGGCGTGGATGATCAGCACCCGCAGCGGCGCCAGCAGCGCCAGCAGCGCCTGCCACTGATCGGAGTCTGCCAGGTCCGCCCCGCGAGCTTCGGCTTCGCGGGCGAGCACCTCGCCGATGCAGGTGATCGTGCTGCCTCCGCTGCCGATCCGCCGTCCGCCGGGATCCGGCACGACCAGCACCTCGCGTACCTGCGACAGCAGGGACAGCTCCCGGCGGACGGCGAGTTGCCGCTCGTACGCGGCCGCCTGCTCGGCATTCGAGGCGGTGACGATGAGGTAGTCCCAGTTGCGTGGAAGATCGGCCATGGCGGCTCCCGGTTCAGCCGTTCGTGCGAAGCGTCCGAATCCCTCATCGGCGAATCGTACCCGACATCTTGGCAGAAGAAAATGCGCTCGCGCGCGATGCCGTTCGCACTGCGTTCCATTGCGGTTCAGTTTGTCGCCCAGAATGCCGATATCATTGCCGAGACCGACTCCATGCGGGAACCTTCGATGGCGAAGCGCGCATTGATCACCGGAATCACCGGCCAGGACGGCAGTTACCTCGCCGAACTGCTGCTGGCGAAAGGCTACGAGGTGCACGGCCTGGTGCGTCGGTCCAGCACGTTCGGGACCGAGCGGATCGACCACATCTACCGGGACCCCCACGAGCCCGAGACGCGCCTGCTGCTGCACTACGGCGACCTTACTGACGGGGCGGGGCTGCGGCAGGTGCTGACGCGCTGTCAGCCCGACGAGGTCTACAACCTGGGCGCCCAGTCGCACGTCCGCGTCAGCTTCGATCAGCCGGTCTATACCGCCCAGGTCGACGCCGTCGGCACGCTGCGGCTGCTGGAGGCGATCCGCGACCTCGGGCTGCCCATGCGCTTCTACCAGGCCTCCACCAGCGAAATGTACGGCAACGTCGTTGAGACACCGCAGTCGGAGACGACGCCCTTCCACCCCCGCAGCCCCTACGGCTGCGCGAAGCTCTTCGCCCACTGGCAGGTCATCAACTACCGCGAGAGCTACGAAATGTTTGCCTGCTGCGGCATCCTCTTCAACCACGAGAGCCCGCGCCGCGGCGAGACTTTCGTCACCCGCAAGATCACCCGTGCGGCCACGCGCATCCGCGAGGGGCTCCAGGACACGCTCTTCCTGGGCAACCTCGACGCCAAGCGGGACTGGGGCTACGCCGGCGACTACGTCGAGGCAATGTGGCGGATGCTCCAGCAGGAGACGCCGGAAGATTACGTCGTCGCCACCGGCGAGACCTACGCCGTGCGGGAGTTCCTCGACGAGGTCTTCGGCTACCTGGATTTGGACTGGCGGGAGCACGTCGAGATCGACCCGCGCTACTTCCGCCCGGCCGAGGTGGATGTGCTGCTGGGCGACGCCACGAAGGCCCGCGAACAACTCGGCTGGGCGCCGAAGGTGGACATGCCCGAACTGGCCCGGATAATGGTGGATCACGACTGGGAGCTGGCGAAGGAAGAGCGGGTCCTGGTGGACCACCGCACCCGCAAGGGCAATCAGACGGAGCCCGCATGAGCCTTGGGTGAAGGCGGAATCGGCGCAGGGATTTTGCTGAACGCGCCTGCCTGCCCGATCGTATAATGCCCGTTCGGTATCCGCTGCGAGCGTCCAAACCAGTTCTCGGCTGTGTAACTTCTTCTGCAGAAGGCACTTACGGAAGAGTTCTTCTGCGGGCGACGGGGACGGAGTCTGCCCGGACCACGTGCCGCACACGGACGCAGAGACTATCGTGAACCTGACACGACAACGCATCGTGATCACCGGCGGTGACGGCTTTCTCGGCCGGCATCTGCAGGGCGAGCTGCGCGAACGCGGGGTGCCGGACGACGCGATTCTCGTGCCGAAGATCGGGAACTATGACCTGACCGATGAGTCCGCGGTGGAGCGGATGTACGCCGACATGCGGCCGACGGTGGTGATCCACCTGGCCGCGGAGGTCGGCGGCATCGGCGCCAACCGCGAGAACCCGGGGCGGTTCTTCTATGCCAACATGGCCATGGGTCTGCACCTGATCGAACACGCTCGCCGCGTGGGTCTGGGCAAGTTCGTACAGGTCGGCACGATTTGCGCCTACCCGAAATACACACCCGTTCCTTTCCGCGAGGAAGAGCTTTGGAACGGCTACCCGGAGGAGACCAACGCCCCGTACGGCGTCGCCAAGAAGGCCCTGCTGGTGATGCTCCAGGCCTATCGGCAGCAGTACGGGCTCAATGGCGTCTACCTGCTTCCGGTGAACCTGTACGGGCCGGGCGACAACTTCGACCCCGCCAGCAGCCACGTCATCCCCGCGCTGATCCGCAAATTCGTCGAGGCGAAGCAGCGCGGGGACAAGCAGGTGGTCGTCTGGGGCACCGGCAACGCCAGCCGGGAATTCCTCTACGTCGAGGACGCCGCCCGCGGGATCGCTCTGGCCGCGGAACGGTACGATGAGCCGGACCCGGTCAACCTCGGCGCTGGCTTCGAGATCACCATCAAGGACCTGGCAGAGACGATCCGTGACCTGACCGGCTTCGAGGGCGAACTCGTCTGGGACACCAGCAAACCCGACGGCCAACCCCGCCGGCGCCTCGACACCACCCGCGCAGCCGAACGCTTCGGCTTCCAAGCCAAGGTGCCCTTTGAGAAGGGCCTGCGGCGGACAATTGAGTGGTGGGAAACCTCCGGCGAGGCCTTCACCGCCGAGCCCGAAGGCGGCTGCTCGTGATGTGGCGCGGACGCCTTTCCCGCACCAGGGAAGGGCCCGACCGCGGGTTGCCTGAGCTGCTGATCGTCAATCAAGTCGCCGGTCCGCTGATGGAGAAGCTGATCGAGAACCTCTCGGCCGGCGGCGTCCGCTGCACGCTGCTGACCGGCGGGCTGGAGCGTTGAGCCGAAGACAGACTCCGAGAACACTGAGCCAGAGCACACAAACGCGCTCGTAAATCGCCCTGCCCTGGGCATGATCGGATGCTGCCGAACTTCCTGATAATCGGCGCGGGCCGGTGCGGAACCACCAGCTTGTGCGCGTACCTACAACAGCACCCCGACGTTTTCATCTGCGCGCCGAAGGAACCTGGCTTCTTCACGTCCCACTGGGATCGTGGGTCGTGGTACGAGGAGCTCTTCCGGATGGCGCGTGGGTGCAGCGCCGTCGGAGAGGGTTCCGTGAATTACTCAAAGCGGGAACGATTTCCCGAGACGGCTTCGCGGATCGCCAAGGGTCTGCCGGACGCTCGGTTAATCTACATCGTCCGCAAGCCGCTGGAGCGGATTGCGTCGGACTGGGCCTACACGCGAGCGACGGGACTGGAGACCAAGACGTTCACCGCGGCGGTTCGCGCCCGGCCGGCTTACTACGTCGCGCCGTCGGATTACCTCGCACAGATCGATACCTTTCGGGCATACTATTCGGACGAGCGTATCCTGGTGCTGTTCTTCGAAGACATGAAAGCGGATCTGCGAGGTGTGCTGCGCCGCTGCTTCACGTTCCTGGGCGTCGACGAGCAGATGCAGGTGCGGGACACCGAGACCCGGAACACATTGCCTACGGTGCGCAGAGCTACGTGGTTGAATCGGCTGTGGTTGCCGAACCTGCGAAGGTTCTCGGCGCTGGTGCCGTCGAGGGTGCGTGCCATGCTGCGTCCGTTTTACCAGAGGCGGGTGGAGAAACCCGTCTGGACTCGCGAGGCGTTCGAGTCGATCACTTCTGAGCTTTGGAGCAACACTCGCGTTTTCCTGGAGCGCTACGGTGCCGGGGAAGACTTCTGGTCCCTGCGCTTCGAGGATTTCGAGGAGAGGTAGATCGTGCGTTCGGACCACGCGCCCGTCAACGGCCCCGACCAGCGTCCGTGCGGCGCGGAACCCGACGTGCCATCCCGTGGCCCGAACGGCAAAACCTACGGGGAAATGGGGGTCGCCCGCCTGCGTTCCCAAACTGCCCGCGGCAGCGCAGTGACGATCATCGCGCAGCTCTTTAAACAGGGACTGACGCTCGCCGGGACAGCAGTCATTGCTCGCTACATCTGGCCGGAGGAGCAAGGCCTCGTCACGATGATCTGGGCGGTCACGGCCTTCGTGATCATGTTCAGTGAGATGGGCCTGACGATGGCGACGGTCCAGCGCCCCGAGATCACGGAGGATCAGATCAGCACGCTGTTCTGGTTGAACGTGGGATTTGGGACGGGGTGCGCGGCGGTGATCGCGGGTTCGGCGCCGGTGCTGGTGTGGTTTTACGGCGAGCCCAGGCTTCTGTGGCTGACGATGGCAACGGCGGCGGGGCCAGTGCTCGTCGCGTTGGGCGCCCAACATCAGGCGCTGCTCAAGCGGCGAATGTCCTTCGCGAAACTGGCGGTCGCGGACGTCTCGGGCGTGGGGGGAGGCTACGTCGTCGGGGTACTCATGGCGATTGCCGGCGCCGGTCCCTGGTCGCTGGTGTTCCTCCAGTTGACCCGCACAGGGATCCTCGCCGGGCTCGCGTGGATCATCTTGCCGTGGCGACCGGGTCCCCCCCGGCGGGGCTGCGGCATCCGCAGTTTCGTCAGCTTTGGGGCAAACGTGACCGGATCGAATCTGGTTCATGCCGGCGCCCAAGCGATCGACAAGGTGTTGTTGGGTAAGTATGTCGGCGCCGCGGACGTGGGGCTCTACGGCAAGGCAAACATGTTGACGAAGTCGGTCCTCGTGAGCCTGCTTACGCCCATCGGCTCGGTCGCGACGGCCGCGATGTGCCGGCTTAACACCCGTTCGCAGGACTACCGCCGCTTCTATCTTCAGGCGGTAAAGCTGCTGACCTTCGTCCTGACGCCGCTGCTGGTCTTCCTGGCGGTCTATTCGCCGGAGGTGGTCCACTTTCTGCTGGGCGACAAATGGCTCGACGCGATCCCAGTCGCGGCGGTGTTCCTGGGGACGGCGACGATCCTGCCGATCTGCTTCACGAACAGTTGGCTGTACCTTTCGGCCGGACGGGCGGCACCAATGATGCGGTGGTGCGCGTTGGATTCGATGGTGACGATCTTGGCGATCATCGCTGGCCTGCCCTCCGGCATCATGGGCGTGGCGCTGGCGATCGCGGCGGTCCGGGCCTTGCTGATGTTCCCGGGCCTGTGGTACGCGACGCGCGGCACGTCGGTGACTGTCGTGTCGGTCGTGGCGGCGGTCTGGACCACCTTCGCCGGGAGCGCTGCGATGTGCGCCGCGATCGTCGGCTTTCGGCACGTACTGCTGGGGCACCTGCCGCGGGTTCTGCTCTTCGCGGCGGGCTTGCCCGTCGCGATCGTCATCTACCTGTTGGCGGTGTGCCTGTTCGCCCGCAGCGCCGAACCGTTGCGCAACGCAGTCAAGGCCTACCGCCTGCTGCGCGACTCGCTGGGCCGCCGAACCGCCCGCTCCGAGTCCCCGTAGAAACCCCGCAAGATCCACGAAGCGGAAGGAAGTTTCATGCCTAAGAGACTGCCTTCATTGCTGTTCTTCTTCCCGGACAACCCGGCGTTGTCAGGCGGCAACCAGACTTGGCTGCGCAATACGTTGTTGTGCCTGAGCCGGCGTGGCGTCCCGGCGACCGTCCTCTGCGAGCAAGAGCCGCCGGAGGCTGTGTGTGACATGGCGTCCGTTGTCCGCTACTCGCTACCGAAGGTCGGGCGTATGCCGTACGGCCCGTTGTGGGCTCTGAAGCGCGCCACACGGGAGGTTCTGAAGTCCCTCCGGCCGGGCGTCGTGCTGACCAACCAGGCCCGAGCGGTCTTGGCGGCCCGGTCGGCGATCCCCGAGGCGCGAAGCTACTTCCTGCCCGGCTCGCTCCAGGTCATGGACTGCCTGATGGACTCGAAGCCCAGCGGGCGGCACCCCCTGCGGTTACTCAAGCGGCGGTTCCGGCAGACGTACCTCAGATGGGAGGACGCTGCAGCGTCCCGGGCCGCTTCGGAAGTGATACTCAATACCCACTTCCTCAAGGGCGAGAT
>CAZADC010000216.1:0-2824 GCA_964483755.1 uncultured Planctomycetaceae bacterium
CGCGACGATGTTCCGCGGCGACCGGGACAGCAGTTCTCGCTTGTCCTCGGCCGAGAGGATGTCGTACGGCGGCGCGATGTACGGGCTGACGTCCCCGCCGTCGCCGGCGTACCGCCATCCTCGAAACGGTCTGATCTCCATGCGGCTTCCTTCCGTGCAATCGGCTGCGGCTGGCAAAACCGCACAAACTACCGGCCGACGGGGAGCCAATCAATGCGCAACCGCAACCGGCGTGGGGTCGAGTCCGTCGCCGCCGACCGAAGCTAGCCGCTTTCGGCCGCAAAGTGGGCGGCAACATTCTCGTCGAGCAGCGGGACGTCCATCGGCGCGCTGTCGGCGCGGAGGGACTCCGCCGCCATGACGCCGGCCGCCACGCTCCACCGCGCCGCCACGGGAGACGTCGCCACCGTGCCCCCCTCGCGGACGTACCGCACGAACTCGGCGACGATCCGCGGGTCCGCCCCGCCGTGGCTCCCCTCGGCCGGGGGAATCGGGAACTGCTCGTCGCCCTCGGGGCAGTAATGATGCCGCCGGTTCCACAGCCTCACCACGCTGCTGCCCGGCCCGTCGCCGAAGTTCTCCACCCGCCCTTCCGTGCCGATGACGGTGTAGTTCCGCCAACCGTCCGGCGTGAAATGGCACTGCTGGTAGCTGCCCAGCACGCCGTTGTCCATCCGCATGAGCATCATCGAGACGTCCTCGACGTCGATCGTCGGGTTCAGCCCGGTCTGCGACAGCGGCGGCCAGTTCTCCGGGCGCCAACTCGCGTCGCCCCGGTCGTCCGGCCCGTGGCGGTCGGTGATCCGACCGTAGACCATCAGGTCGCCCATCGCCGTAACGCGGCGGGTGTACCCGCCGCACAGCCAGTGCAGCACGTCGATGTCGTGCGCGCCCTTCTGCAGCAGGAGCGAGGTGCTGCGAGACCGCTCGGCGTGCCAGTCCTTGAAATACGCGTCGCCGCCGTACCCGACGAAGTGCCGACACCAGGCGACCTGCACCTCGCCGATCGCCCCGCCGTCGATGAGTTCCTTCATCTTCCGCACCACGCCGAAGTGACGCATGTTGTGCCCGAGGTAGAGCTTGCGGTGGAACTCGACGGCCGCCCGGAGAATGCGATCGCACCCGGCGACGGTGATCGCCATCGGCTTCTCGAGGTACACGTGCTTGCCGGCCTCGAGAGAGGCGACCGCGTGCTCCTCGTGACAGTAGTCCGGACTCGTGACGAACACGGCGTCGACGTCGTCGCGGGCAAGCAGTTCGCAGTAATCGGCCGTCACGAAGCTTCCCGGATACTTCTCGCAGAACCGCTCGAGCGCGCGGGCGTCGATATCCGCGCCGGCCACGACGCGGACCCCCTCGTCAGGACAGTGGGCATTGTCGGCGAGTCCGCCCCGCCCGCCGGCCCCGATGACCCCGATCCGCAGTTCGTCGCTCATGCTCGCCTCCGCAAGGTGACTCTCGCAAATATGGACAACGGCCCGCGACGGTTGTACCGTCGGCAGCGCCAGAAGCAAGCCCGCGCCGAGGGGCGCCGATCCGCCGTTCCCGCCGCAGGCCAAGGAGGCGACCATGTACAGGGCCGACGTATCGAAACCCGCCCAGACCGGTCAGACCGGCGTCACGATTCACGAACCCGTCCGCTGCCGACCTGGCTACACGCTGTGCTATTCCCGCGGGCCGGGCCGCCAGAGCGCCCGCCTGCTGGACATGGAGGGACGGACCGTCCACACCTGGCAGGCCGAGCGGGGCGTGCCGTGGCACTGCGCCGAGATGCTCGCCGACGGGCGCCTGCTCGTCGTCGCCTGCACGCAGGCCTACAGCACCGACCGCAACTCCGTCAACGACCTGTTCGAGCTGGACTGGAACTCCAACGTCGTGTGGGAGAACACCGCCCGCGCCCACCACGACGCCCGCCGCCTGGCGGACGGAAACACCCTGGTCGTCTGCGGCGGCCGGGCGCAGTGCCCGCAGCTCTTCCCTGACGTCAGAATCTACGACTATCTCCAGGAGATCGCCCCGGACGGGCGGGTGGTCTGGGAATGGCACTTCGCCCCGCACGCCGGCGAGCTCGAGGGCGTGGACGTGTCCGGCAACTGCGCCGAGTACGGCGACTGCCCGCACATCAACACGGTCGAGCGCCTCCCCGCGACGCCGCTGGGCGAGCGGGACGGTCGGTTCCGCGAGGGCAACGTGCTGGTCAGCCCGCGGCACCTGCACACGGTGTTCGTGATCGACCGCGATACCGGGCGGATCGTCTGGAACCTGCCGCCCGGGGTGGTGATCGGGCAGCACCAGCCGACCATGCTCGAAAGCGGGAACCTGCTGATCTTCGACAACGGGCGCGGCGGGCCGATGCGCGGCACGTCGCGCGTCGTCGAGGTCGAGCCGGCCGGCGGGGAGATCGTGTGGACGTACGAGGGCTCCCCGCCGGAGGACTTCTGGTCGGCCGTCGGGAGCGGCAACCAGCGCCTGGACAACGGCAACACGCTCATCTGCGCGATGAACTGGGCCGAGACGGGACGCATCTTCGAGGTGACGCCGGACGGCGAGATCGTCTGGGAGTACTGGAACGAAGAGCGCCTGCCCACCTACCGCGCCGCGCGGTACGCGCCGGAAATCGTCGAGCCGCTGCTCGGGCGATGACCGGCAGACCGGGCGCACGGGAGCGCGATTCCAGCTCGCCAATTCGCCGCGCCGCCGCGCTTGACAGACCGCTCGCGAGGGGTATGCTGACGGCGTTCGTTTTTCGCCGCGGCCGCCGCACGAGGAGAGCGACGCAGCCATGGAGTCCCGGAATTTCACGGTTATCGGTCTGCACTGGGGC
>CAZADC010000216.1:2834-6693 GCA_964483755.1 uncultured Planctomycetaceae bacterium
ACGTCTGCCGGTACGTCGTGCGCTACTGCGGCGGCGCGAACGCCGGGCACAGCATCGAGGTCGGCGACGAGCGCTTCGCCCTGCACCTGATCCCCTGCGGCATCCTCCACGAGGGCGTGTTGAACATCGTCGGCAACGGGCTCGCGTTCGAGCCCGGCGAGGCGCTCCGCGAGATTGACGCCCTCGCCGAGCGCGGCGTCGACCTGACGGCCGAGACGCTGCGGATCAGCCGGGCCGCACACCTCGTCATGCCGTGGCACAAGCTGATGGACTCGCTCAGCGAGACGCGCCTCGGCGGCGCGAAGATCGGCACCACCGCGAGGGGCATCGGCCCGTGCTACGCCGACAAGGCGTCCCGCTCGACCGCGATCCGCGTCGGCGAGATGCTCGATCCCGACGCGTTCGCCGCGAAAATCCGCCGCGTCGGCGAGCTGAAGAACCGCCTCCTGACCGAAATCTACGACCACGAGCCGATGGACCTCGACGCCGTCGTGGACGAGCACTGGACCTGCGCCGAGCGTCTCCGCCCGATGATCGACAACACCGGGGCGATCCTGCGCCGCGCCGTCGCCGCCGGGGAGCGGATCCTCTTCGAGGGCGGGCAGGGCAGCCTGCTCGACACCGACCACGGCACCTACCCGTTCGTGACGAGCTCCTCCGTGTCGGCCTGCGGCGTGCCGGCCGGGGCGGGCGTGCCTCCCTCGGCCGTCGGGCGCGTGGTCGGGCTGCTCAAGGCCTACACCACCCGCGTCGGGGCGGGCCCGTTCCCCACCGAGCAAGACAACGAGATCGGCGATTACATCCGCGACCGCGGGAAGGAGTACGGCACGACGACCGGGCGCCCGCGGCGCTGCGGATGGCTGGACGCCTTCGCCGCCCGCTACACGTGCGACCTGTCGGACGTCGGCGAGACCGCCCTCGCCCTGCTCGACGTGCTCAGCGGGCTCGACGATGTGAAGATCTGCACCGGCTACCGCGTCGGCGGCGAGGAGCTGACCGACTTCGATCCCGATCTGCTCGCCGACGCCGAGCCGGTCTACGAGACGCTGAGCGGCTGGAGCGAGGAGATTACCGGCTGCCGGAGCTTTGAAGACCTCCCGCCCGCGGCGCGCCGCTACGTGGACCGGGTGGAGGAGATCGTCGGGCGTCCGGTCGGGCTGGTCAGCGTCGGCCCGGAGCGGGACCAGACGATCCGGCACCACACGGAGATTCCGGGGCTCAAGTGATGGCCGACGTCACCCCGCAAGCCGTCGCCGCCGCGCGCCGCTCGCTGGGCGTACCGGACGATCGCATCCCCCGCTCGATCGCGATTATCATGGACGGCAACGGGCGATGGGCCCGCCAGCGGGGGCTGCCGCGCGTCGCCGGGCACCAGCAGGGCGCGAAGAACGTTCGCACGATCGTCACCGAGGCCGCCCGGCTCGGGCTCGACGCCCTCACGCTCTACAGCTTCTCCATCGAGAACTGGTCGCGTCCGCCGGAAGAGGTCAGCGCCCTGATGCACCTGTACGCCGAGTATCTCGTCCGCGAGCGAGAGACGGTGATGGACCACAACGTCCGCCTCCGGCACCTCGGCCGCCGCGACGGGCTGCCCGACATCGTCCTGCGCGAGCTGGACGAGTCCGTGCGGGTCTCGTCCGCCAACACCGGCATGTTTCTGTGCCTGGCGCTGAACTACGGCTCGCGGGCGGAGGTCACCGACGCGGTGAGGCGCATCGCCCGCCGCGCTGCCGACGGCGAGCTCGATCCCGACGACGTGAGCCCGGAGCTCATCTCGGAATCCCTCGACACGACCGGCGTCCCCGACCCCGACCTGCTGATCCGGACCAGCGGCGAGCTGCGGGTGAGCAACTTCCTGCTCTGGCAGATCTCCTACGCCGAGTTCTACATCACCGACGTCTACTGGCCGGACTTCACGCCCGAGGAGCTTCACCGGGCGATCCGCGACTACGCCGGGCGCGAGCGCCGCTTTGGCGGGCTCAAGAAGTAGCGACCGGGCGGCGCCGCTCGTCCACCTCCCCGGCGCAGCAGCTCTCCTCGATCGGTGGTGCGATGCGGCGATTCGGGCGTCCCACACGTTGGCCCTCTTGCCGTTGACGAAGGTCGAAGAGCCGCCGCTCACCGCCGCTGCATGCGTCGCGGCGGCAGATGGACCCCTCGCGTGGCGGCGCCGAACTCGCGCAGGCGCCGCCAGGCGCCCGGCTCGACCGTCAGGTCATCCAGCGCGTCGGCCGCGCGTTTTGCCGCCTCTTCGTCTCCCGCGAGGGTCGCCGTCTCCTCCAACGCTATCTGCACGCGCGGGTCGGCCGGGTCCTCCGACGCCATCGCACCCAGCGCGGTCAGGGCGTGCTCCCGCGTCGAATCCTCCTGCCCCGCCAGCCAGGCGGCGAGCAGGCGCCCTTCCCAGTGGTTCGGCGCGGCCGTCCGGAGCGCTTCGAGACGCGCGCCCGCATCTTCCGACCGACCGGCGCGGAGATCCAGCAGCGCCAAGTGGTACCCCGCCGCCGGCCAGGGATCGTCGGCTTCGAGCGCCTTGGCCAAAGCGCGGCGCGCCTCGCCCCGATCGTCGCGCTCCAGCCGGGCGGCGCCGAGCAGTCCCCACGCCTCGCCGGCGCCCGGCCGTGCGTCGGTAACAGCTTCGAGACAGCGGACGGCCTCGTCGAGCCGTCCCTCGCGGTAGAGCATGCGACCCAGCATGAGGCTCGGCTCGCCGCCTCGTCTCAGCAGACTCTTCAGCGCCCTCCGGTAGCCGTGCTGGTCGCCGTAGCGCTCCAGGGCGGCCGGATCGGACTGATCGCACGCGGCGAGAATCCCTGCGTGGGCGGAGATGTCGTCGGGGATCTCCAGCGGGAAGCGCCGATCGACAAGCGTCCGCCCGTCGGCGATCACGCGGACGCGCCCTGCCGCCGCATCGGACGGCAGGTCGAACCGCGCCGGACGCTCCGGCCCGCACGCCACCGCCCCCCCGAGCGGCTCGCCGTCCAGCTCGACCGTCAGCGCCTCGACCGGCTCCACGGTGACGATCTCGACGCATCCGTCGCCGCCGAAGCCCGCGTGCACCGCGACGTTCGCGTCCGCGTAGTGGACCTTGCCGATACCCGTCGTCATGTAGAACCGGAACTCGGCCTCGAACGCCTCGCCCGGCGCCAGCCAATTCTCCACGCCCTCCATCACGTGGTCGGGACCGCCCCACAGCTCGACGAAGTTGAACATGTGGCTGTCGAACAGGTCGTTCGGCCTGTAGTGCCCGTCGCCGCGGTAGTACTGCTTCGCGCACGGCACGATGTCCGGGTCGCAGATGCGCAGCCGATTGACCTTCGCCTCGGGATACCACAGCCCGGCGAACCCGTGCCTGACGTCGAGGGCGAACAGCGAGTTGTGCTTCTGCGTCGCCGCCCCGAGACGCAGATCCTCCGGGCGGAGGCGGCGGACGTTACGCCCCCTGTGCTCGCATGCCCACGCGGCCGGGAAGATCCACTCCGTGCTGGTCGTCTCGGGCGGCGGGTCCGCGCCCTGCACCACCCCGTCGGCCGTGTGGGTCCGCGGATACAGCGCGTCCACCCAGAACTTCCGGGCCTGCCGCCACGGCGACGGATTCACCAGGCGATACGTCACGGAGAAGTCCGCCCGCTCGGGGCGGAGCGTGACGTGCTGGCTGAGCATCTGCGTCGAGAAGCGGCCGTAGAAATCGTCGTTGCGGGCTTCGTCGAACCGGGAGAACTCCATCCACATCGCCACGGTCACCGACCCGTCATCGGCTCGGACGATGCGATACGCGGCGGGCTGGTCCTCGGTGCTCACCGGATGGTGGCACGAGGGGGCATTGACCTTGACGCCCGACTCCCAGTACGGCGTCCAG
>CAZADC010000217.1:0-6692 GCA_964483755.1 uncultured Planctomycetaceae bacterium
GCCGCTGGACCCGTATCTTCGGCGTCTGCTCGGCGCTGCGGGCCTCGTCGATCAACTCGCCCACGTCGGTGAATTCCCGATACACGCTGGCGAACCGCACGTAGGCGATCTTGTCGAGCTGCCCCAGCCGTCGGGCGATGACGTCCCCGATGAACGAGGACGGCGCCTCCTTGTCGTAGTGTCGGAAGATCGCCTCTTCCGTCTCGTCCACGATGCGGCGAAGCTGCTCGTCGGTCACCGGACGCTTGTAGCACGCCCGCCGGAGCCCTTCGATGACCTTCTCCCGGCTGTACGGCTCGCGGGAGTCGTCCTTCTTGATCACGGTCAGGCGGACGGTCTCCTCCGGGCGTTCGTAGGTGGTGTACCGCCGGCTGCACGAGAGGCATTCCCGCCGCCGACGGACCACGCGCCCGCCTTCGGAGCTGCGGGAGTCGACCACCTTGTCGTTATCCTGTCCGCAGAAGGGACATTGCATGTCGTCGTCCGGTCCCGGCGCGGCGGCGCCACCGATGCGGCACACACCGACGCCATATATGCGACAGGTGGGAGTCTAGCCGACTATATCTTGCGCGTCAAGGATGACGCGCCGGGGATTTCGCGCGCCGCTCAAACCGCCGGGCCGATTCGCCGATATGCGCTGAGGAGGTATCGCATGACGACCCACACACTGCGCGCGGGGTTCGCATCCGTCCTGGCGCTGTGCGCGCTCGCTCTCGCCGGCGAGGTCGGACCGGACGGCGGCAGGGCGGACGACCCGAAGGCGATCATCGCCGCCCGACTCGAGCAGTTCGGCGAGGGATACGTCGGCCGCTATGACGCCGAGCGGAGGATCGTCTACGTCTCCGCGCTCGACGACGACCACTTCCGCGAAACGGCCCGCCTGCTGGCGGCCTGCACGGACGCCCAGCGCAAGACGCTTCTGGCAGCGCCGTTGCCCTGGCGGCTGACGGTAATCCTCCCGACGGCGGACGACTACGCGCCGCTCGCCCCGGCCGAGGACGTGCGGGGGTTCTACGAACCCGCCGAGCGGACGCTCATCTCCGTCGACCGCGGACGGGTGCTCATCCACGAGTTCACCCACGCCCTGCACCACGCGGAGATGGCCGCCGCACGCCAGCGCCACGCGCCGTGGGTCTGCGAGGGGATCGCCACGCTCTTCGAGCACTGCGAGATCGCCGACGGCGAGCTCGCCCCGCTGGTCGGCCGGCGGCTCATCGCCCTGCGCCACACGATCCGCCGCGACGAGCTGATCCCGCTGGCGGAGCTTGTGACGCTCACGGGCGAGCAGTTCACGGACGAGGGGCGACGGACGTATCCCGAAGCCCGCTATCTCCTGCTCTATCTGCACGAGCAGGGCAAGCTCGCGGAGTGGTACACGGCCTACAAGGACGGCTTCGAGGACGACCCGACCGGCCGACGGGCCCTGCAGGCGGTGCTGAAAAAGCCGCTCGGGCAGATCGAGGACGACTGGCTGGAGTGGATCGACGGGCTCGAGCTGCCGTGGGGCGAGGCGGGCAGCGACGAGGGGCGCCTCGGTCTGCGCTTCAAGGCCCACCGCCGCGGCGCCGAGGTGATCGAGGTGCTGGACGGCGGGGCCGCCCAGCGGGCGGGGCGCATCGAGGTCGGCGACGTCATCACGGAATTCAACGGGGTGGAGATCGCCAACCCGGCCGTCCTGGCGGCCGCCATCCGCGAGGCCGGGGCGATGCAGACCGTCACCGTCACCGTCCGGCGCGGCGGCAGAAAGGTCACCCTCCGCCAGCCCCTCGGCCGACCGCCCCAGTGAGCGCAGGCGGTTCCGCGGCAGACCAAACGTCAATTCGCGCGCCTTACGACACGGCGGGCAGGGCGTACTTGAGCACGAACAGGGCGGCGAACACGTACACGATCAGCGGGCACTGGCGGACGCGCCCGGTGACGAGCTTGGCGAAGGCGTAGGTGATGAATCCGACGGCGATCCCGTCGGAGATGCTGTAGGCCAGCGGCATCGACACCATCGTCAGGAACGCGGGCAGGTACTCGGTCACGTCGTCCCAGTCCACGTCGCGGATGGTTCGCAGCATGTAGGCCCCGACGATGATCAGCGCCGGCGCGATCGCCGGGAACTTCGGCGCCCCGCCGACGAAGAACTCGCCCATCACCATGTCCACGAGCGGCTGGAAGAACATCGCCGCCAGCAGGCAGAGCCCGGCGACGATTGCCGCGAGTCCGGTCCGTGCGCCGGACTGCACGCCGGTGACCGACTCGATGTAGCTGGTGATCGTGCTGGCGCCGAGCGCCCCGCCGATGACCGTTCCGCCCGCGTCGGCGGCCAGGGCGCGCGAGGCGCGCGGCAGGTGGCCGCCCTTCATCAGTCCCGCTCGGCTGGCGACGCCGACCAGCGTCCCCACCGTGTCGAACAGGTCCATGAAGAACAGGATGAACACCATGATCAGCACGTCCAGCCACCGGCCCGACTGGAAGAACGCGTCGGCGAGCTGTGCGAAGCCGGGCACGAACCCGCCGGCGGTTTCGGTGATGCCGGAGGGCATCGCCATCGGGAAGCGCCACGCCACCTTGCCCCAGATCAGCGCCGCAGCCGTCGCGGCGACGATGCCGATGAGAATCGCCCCGCGGATGCGGAACGCCAGCAGCGTCAGCGTGACGGCGAGCCCGATGAGCGTCAGCCACGCGACGGGGTTGTCGTGGAAGCCCCGGAAGGTCACCAGCGCCCCGCCCGGCGCGACGATGTTGCCGAAGTTGAAGCCGATGACGGCGATGAACAGCCCGATCCCGGCGGCGATGCCGCTCTTGAGCGCGTCGGGGATGGCGTTGAGCAGCATGGCGCGGAAGCCCACGGTCCCCAGCAGCAGGAACAGCGCGCCCGCCGTCAGCGTCAGCGCCATCGCCATCTGCCAGCCGATGTAGCCGGTCGACCAGCCGCCCATGATCATGGCGAAGTTGACGAAGACGAAGTTCTCGCCCATGCCCGAGGAAAGGGCGATGGGGTAGTTGGCGATCACGCCCATGAGGATGCACGCCCCGGCCGAGGCGATGCACAGCGCCATGAGCACGCCGCCGTCGTCCATGCCCGCGCCGCGCTCGCCGAGCAGCCCGACCTGGACGAACAGGATGTAGCTCATGGCCATGAAGGTGGTTACCCCGCCGAGCACCTCCCGACCGATCGTGCTGCCCCGCCGTCGAACGCCGAACACCTCGCCGATGCCTGACATGCGATCTCTCCCGATGATCCGACTGGATGCACCGTCCGCGCACGCGGAATTCTGCGCCGCAACCTGCGGGGTGTCAAAGGCTTTCAGAAGGCACCGGCCCCATGAGCCCATGCACGCGTGCATGGGCGAGAGGCTAACGCGGTGCCCTGGGAAGCACACCGCGCTTCAATCGCGGGAAGGGCGCCGCGCTGCAACGGCGGGAAGGATACCGCGCTTGAATCGCGGGAAGGATACCGCGCACGACACGAAGGACGCCGCATCAAGCCCCGGAGGGGCGTTCGTCAATAGCCCAGGGCGAAGCGCAGCGGAGCCCTGGGACCCCGGCCGCCAAATAGCGCAAGCCCCGTAAGGGGCGGTCGTAAGCGTCCGGTTGTACAGCCGACCACCGCGCCGTGTCCTTCCGCGTGCAGCCGCAACAGCGCACGCCCTCCGCCCCGGCCTGTCATCCACGCACGCCCGCATGGGCGAAACGGCAGCGCGCAGTGATCAGTCCCGCTCGCCTTCCTGCGGCGCCGACCAGTAGCGGACGGACTGCTTGTCGAGTCCGAAGGTGAGCCGGATTTCCCGCGCGGGCGGATCGGCGCCCGGCGCCGCGGCGGTGACCTTCAGGACGTACTCCCTGGCGGCGACGACCAGCCCGGCCAGGTCGTCCTCGGTCTCGGCCGGCTCGGGCGCGCCCTCCGGCGGCGCCTTGGGCTCGTACTCCAGATCGACGATCGCCACCCCGCGGTACGGCAGCGCCTCGGCCGACGCGAGCTCCCACAGCCCGGCCTCCATTGCCTCGTTCAGCGTCACCTTCGCCTTGTGCGTCCGGTTGCCGTTCTCGCAGCGGCGGAAATTGACGACCACGGCGTTCGCCTTCTCGGGACTCTCGCCCCAGAGATAGACCGACGGCATGAGGTCGTCGGGCCTGGCCAGCGGCTCGAACCCCGACGCCGTCGTGCGGGCCGACGCCTCCGGATCCCCGAAGGACCAGTTGTAGAGGATGAACGAGTCGATCGCCGCGCGCCCGCCGCCGTCGACGCCCCCGCCGACCAGCAGGCCCGGCTGAAAGATCGTCCCGTCGCGCCAGCGGTGCTTCGCCGGCGCGGCGTGCAGGATCGTCCGACGCCCGTCCACGTACACGCGGTACTGTCCGGCCTCCCAGGCGAGGACAACGCGACGCCACTTGCCGTCGCCCGGCAGCGCCGCCCAGGACGCGTCCGGCGCGTCGTTGCGCTCGTCGGCCTCCAGCAGCAGGCCCGGCGCGCCGTCGCGCCGGACGAGAGAGAGCGTCGTGTCCATGTGATGACGCATGCGGACCAGCGGCGTCGGGACGTCGGTCGCCTCGATCGCCCGCAGGTCGAACTCCAGCGTCCCGCCCAGCCAGCTCGGCACGGCGCCGTAGGCGGCGGGCTCGCGACCCGGCGCGACCTCCAGCGCACGCCCGGCCGCGCCCTCGGTCAGCGACGCCTCCGACGGGGAGTCCAGGAAGTCGCCGCCCAGGTCCGGCCCGCGTCCGTCGTCGTAGGAGCACGCCATCGACACGCCCTTCGGCGCGGGCGTCGGCGGCGAGTCGTCCGTGCGGGCGTACAGCGCCCGGAACATCGTCGCCGGGGCCGCGGGAACGTGCACGTCGCCGGCGCGGTTGAGCAGCTCGCCGGTCTCGATGTCCCACACCCACCGGTGCTCGCCGGCAAGCTCGACGCCCGGCAGGTCGGTCCGCAGCGACGCCGGCGGCGTGTGCGGATACCCGTACCACGCCAGCAGCAGCGCGGCCTGGCGGTGGTCCTCGCTGCTCGCCGTGAACGCGCGGAGCTGCTCGGAGCCCGGCGGGTCGGCAGCGAGGTCGGCGACCGGGATCTGCCGCGCGTTGCGCAGGGCGTACGGCAGCGGGAGCACCTCGCCGGGTGTGTCGATCAGGTCGAACCGCCGGGCGAAGGCAACCACCCGCCGCAGCTTGTCGCTGGCGTGGCGGTAGTGCTCGGCGATCGCCTCCTGCTTCGGGCCCATGGACCAGCCGTCCGTTCCGAGAATCTCGCCCCAGACGATCTCGTTGATCCGCTGGAGTCGCGGTTTCCACGGGTCGCCGCCGGCGTCGTGGATGTAGTTGAAGCCGAAGTAGCCCGGCACGACGTCGCGGGTGTACTCGCGCGTGCCGAGGTCCTTGTCCCCGACGATCGGCCGGACCCGCCCGTACCCGGTCTGTCCGTACGGGGCGATGTGGGCGAGATGGGCGGTGGCGACGTGCCCGCGCGCGTGAATCTCGGGGATGATCAGCACGTCGGGGTGGTCCTCGCGGATCTTCCGCCAGATGTGGTCGGCCAGCAGGTGCGTGGTCCGCTGGCTCCCGTCGCCGTAGAAGCGCGTGATGAGACTCACGTCGTAGTAGAACATCGTGCAGCCCCAGCGCTTCTTGGCGTAGCCGATCTTCGACGACAGCCGGCGGGCGATCGGGTAGACGGTCCACCACGGCGTGTGGTCGGGGACGAGCCTGTCGTACCCGTCCCGGACGGGGTCGGCGTTCGGGTTGGCGTTGCCGACGCCCTGGGTCCAGCGCCGGTTCTTCTCGTCCCAGCGGAGCTGCGGGTGGCGGATCGTGCAGCCGGTACGGAAGCCCGCCTCGCGGATGATGCGGAAGTAGTCGTCCAGCGCCTCGTCGAGCTCGGGGCTGAGGATGGGCAGCATGCGCGGGTCGCCCACGAACCCGGTCGAATGGAACCCGCCCTCGAGGTTCCACAGGATGATCCCCTGGGCGTCCATCTTCTCCAGCGCCTCGACGGTGCGGTGCGCCAGTCCCTGCATCGCCTTGCGGAGCAGCGCCTTGCCCTGCGGCGAGAAGACGTCGACCGTGTCGGTCATCGGGCTGAAGTAGCGGCGCGGGTTGGTGCCCTCCATGCCAGGCAGAGCAGGCCTCCTGCCCCATTCGCCCAGCAGAAACGTCGCCCCGATCGGGCGACGGTCCGGCCATTCCAGCATCGGCTGGAGGAACTCCTGGTACCGGCGGTGGAAGTCCCGCAGCGCCGCGTGACGATGGACGTCCCGGTCGGACAGGCGGAGGGCGAATTCGATCTCCAGCGTTTCGCCCGGCGGAACCTGCGGGACGCCCTTCGGCGGGACGGTGATCTCTCCCTCGGCCGGCTGGGCGACCCCGCCGGCGGTCACCAGCGGATACACGCCCTCCGACTCGGCCGGCGCCTCGCCCAGCCCGAGACGGACCGGCGGCGCGAAGCTCTCGTAGCAGGCGAACAGGCGGCCGTTGGGCGTCTCGAACTCGATCGCCAGCGGACGGTTGTCGCTGCGCTGCAGGCGGCTCTTCGGCTTCAGCAGCCCCGGCGGCACACTCGCGAGGCGCAGGTCGGCGAGGCGCACGCGGAAGTTGGCGATCGGACGGTCCGTCTCGTTCGCGATGGACACCCGCAGGCGAAGCGTCCCGCCCTCCAGCATGTGCCGCACGCGCAGGCTCCCCCACGGATAGCGGCGCTCGACCGTCCCCGCCTC
>CAZADC010000218.1:0-6618 GCA_964483755.1 uncultured Planctomycetaceae bacterium
GAGCCGATGCAGACGGACGCCAACGGGCGCGAATTTGTCACGCTCGAAGCCCGGATTCGATATATCAGACACAGCCTTTCTGAGGAGCCGAAGGAGTAGCGCAAAGGGAACCGACACTTGGCGGAGCGATCCGTGTTTGCGTTGAGTGGAACGCTTCTGCTTCTGACCGCCCCCGGGATCATGGACGGGCGCAGTCCAGTGCAGTCCAGGCGCCCGTCCTTGACTCAAGGCGATGGGGCAGCGATCATCGGCAATTCCGACCGCCTGGGAGTTTACGTTCGAGTGTCAATTGGAGGCTCGCCCATGAAGATAGAACGCCTCATCCGCTCTGCGGGCGCGCTGGCAGCCTGGCTCGCACTTCTCCTCCCGGTTGTCGGGAGCTCCGCCCACGCTCAGGAGAAGGTCGACCCCGCCGTCAAGGTCCTGATGGCCGCTCGCGGCCTCTACAATCGCCACCGATATGCCGACGCAGCGGGCGAATACGAGACCTTTCTGAAGGAGCACGCGCAGCACGATCAGGCGATCAGCGCACGCTACGGGCTGGGGCTGTGCCACTACCGCATGCGGGACTACGAGGCGGCGGAGGCGCAGATGGCGGAGGTGGTCAAGGACGCCGCGTTCGCGGATCACGATGACGCGCTGGCCGTGCTGGGCCACGCTCAGCTCATGCAGCGCAAATACGGCGAGGCGCTGGCGAGCTTCGATCGGCTGCTGGCAGAGCACCCCGACAGCAACCACGCCGCCTTCGCCGCGGCCAGTCGCCCGCGGGTCCTGTACCGGCTGGGCAAGACGGCCGAAGCCTTGAAGGCATGCGACATCTTCACGAAGAAGCATGAGCACAGCCCGCATCGCGTGGGCGTGTCCTACTTCCGTGCACTCTGCCTGGAGCGACAGGGCAAGCACGCCGAAGGCGAGAAGATTGCCGCTCGGCTTGTGGGCGACGCCGCGAACAGCCCCTACGAGCATTCGGTCTTGCTGCTGCTGGCCCGTTGTATGGAGGGCCAGGGGAAGCAGAAGGAGGCGATCGAGCGGTACCGTGCATTCCTGAAGACGGCGCCGCCGGACAGGCAGGCGGAGGGCCGGTACAGCCTGGGGGCCGCCCTGCGGGAACACGGCCAGCACGAAGAGGCGATCAAGGAGCTGTCCGCCGTAGCGGCGAAGAAGGAGGCCGGGCCCTACGCGGCCGCCGCCAGGCTGGAGCTCGGACTCGCCCAGCTCGATGCCGGCAAGCCGGCTGAAGCGCGCAAAACGCTGACCGCCGTCGCGAAGGAGGACAAGGAGAGGGCGAACGCGGCGAAGTATTGGCTGGCTCGCTGCGACATGGCCGAGGAGAAGTACGCCCCGGCGCGAGCGGCGCTCGAAGCGTTGTCGAAGCTCAAACCCCCTCCGGCGAACCTCGACGCCGTCGAGTTTGATCGCACCGCTTGCGCCGTGGCGATGGGCGAGCACGAGAAGGCGGCCGGCGAATTCGCCGCATTTGTGGAGAGCTTCCCCAAGAGCGAGCTCGTCCCCGACGCGATCTACCAGCGGGCGTTCTGTCTTCACAAGACCGGCCGGTACGCCGAAAGTCTCGAGCTTCTGCCCAAGGCATCCGCCGCCGGGGGTGAGCATCTTGCCGAAGCCCTGGTCGAGCTGAAGGCCGAGAGCCTCGTCCTCATGGGCAGGTACGACGAAGCGGGCGAGGCGTTCCGGGCGCTGCGGAAGCTCGTCGGCAAGGACGACGAAGCAAGGATCGCTTTTCGGCTCGGGCAATGCGCCTATCTGACGGACGATTACGCCAAAGCGATCGAGCTGCTGAGGCCGGTGGCCGGGGCTCCGGAGACGGCCGACGACGAGCAGCTCGTCGAGGCGATCTTCCTGCTCGGCGACGCCCAGCTTCTGACCGGCAAGCACTCCGAAGCGGCGCCGACGCTCGAGCGCTACGTCGGTGCGTGCGACGGGCGCCCCGGCGAGGCCCGCTACAAGCTGGCGCTGGCGCAGATCGGCTGCGACCGGAGCGCCGACGCGGTGAAGAACTTACAGGCCGTCGTCGACGCCGACGTCGCGCCGGAGTGGAAATCCGCGGCGGGTTTCGAGCTCGGCAGGCTGATGTACGAGCAGGGCCGGCCCGACGACGCGCGGCCGGCGCTGGCCGGCGTTGTGGCGGGCAAGCCCTCCGCCGACCTCGCCGCCCGGGCAACGTACCTGCTGGGCTTCCTTGACCTGGAGGCGGAGAAGTACGACGACGCGGCGAAACGCTTCGACGACGTGACGAAGAAGTATCCCGAGCATCCCCTGGCCGTCGAGGCGCTCTGTCAGCAGGGCGCCGCGCGATTCAGCGCCCAGGATTACAGGCAGGCTCTCGCCCTTCTGGAGGCCTACTTGAAGAAGGCGCCGGAGGGCGGGAACGCGGCCATGGCGTCGAAGATGCGCGCCACCTGCCTGGCGCGTCTGGATCGGGCGGACGAGGCCGCCCGGGCCTTTGCCGCCCTCGCGGAGGACGAGGAGACCGTCAGCGAGAGCATTCTCTACCAGATGGCCGGCGCGCAGCGCGACGAGCAGGCGAACGCCGAGGCCGTGAAGACGTACCGGCGTCTGCTGGAGAGATACCCCGACGGCGACCTGGCGCCGAACGCCCGCGCCGAGCTGGCCGAACTGCTGATCGACGAGGGCGAGCACGCCAAGGCCGCCGAACTGCTGGAAACGGTCGTCAAAGACGAGAAGGCCGACCCGCGGGCGCTCGCCGCAGCCCGCTACAACCTGGGGTTCTGCCGCGACAAGCTGGGCGACCATCTCAAGGCCGCCGTCGCGTTCGATGCTTACGTTGCGGAGCACGCCGGCGAAAAGCACGCTCCGTCGGCGATGTGGAAGGCCGGCGAAGCCTTCGCCAGACTGAAGAAGTACGCGGACGCGGAGCGGCATTTCGCCGCCCTGCTGTCGAAGCATCCCGACGATGAACGGGCCCCCGTCGCTCGCGTCCGCCTCGGACAGGTCCAGGCGCAGCAGAACAAGTTCGTCGAGAGTGCGGCCACGTACGACGCCTTCCTGAAGCAGCATGCCGGGCACGAGCTCGCCCCGCAGGCGATGTACGGCATGGGCTGGGCCCTCCAGAACCAGAAGAAGCCGGACGAGGCCCGGCGCTGGTACGCCAGGGTCATCGCGGCGACCAACGACGTCACCGCCGCCAAGGCCCAGTTCCAGACAGGGCAGACCTGGTTCGCCGAGGGCAAGCTCGACCGGGCCGTCCGGGAGCTGTTGAAGGTGGATATCGTGTACGCGTACCCGACGTGGTCGGCGCTGGCCCTTCTGGAGGCGGGCAAGGCCTGCGAACAGCTCAAGGACGTCGACGAGGCGAAGGCGAGTTACGCAGAGTGCGTCAGGAAGTACGAGAAGGAGCCCGCGGCCAAGGAAGCCGCCCAGCGTCTCAAGGCGCTGAAGTAGCGCGATGCGAAGCGGTCAGTCCGCCGACGGCGGTCCGACGCCCGCGAGGCGGAAGTCCGAAGGAGCGAGAGGCTCCATGTGACGGCGGGCGCCGCGGCTTCGACGCAGGACATCGTGTCCATGGTACACAGCGTTGAGTTCAGCGACCTACAGGAGATTGCCCAGTGCGCATGCACGTCGACTTCCGGACTGTTCCCTGGCTGATTGCCGCGGCCGTCGTAGTGACGGGCGTCGCCGTCCTCGCAGCCCAGCAGCCGGCCGACGCGCCCGAGCCGGACCTGCCTGGGGCGCGGGGCGAGAGCGCCGCGGACGGCGAAAGCCGCATGAGCATGCTGGAGCTGCTCGGTAAGGGGGGATACTTCATGATCCCCATCGGGCTGTGCAGCCTGCTGGGCCTGGCGATCATCATCGAGCGATTCGTCTCGCTGCGGCGCGGGAGGGTGATTCCGAAGACCTTCGTCGGGCGGTTGAAGGATGTGATGCGCAGCGACAGCGATCGCGACCGGGCCATTGCCTACTGTCACAGCGACGGCTCGCCGATCGCCCGCGTCGCCGCCGCGGGAATCAGCAAGCTGCACCGCGACGAGGAAACCGTCGAGCAGGCCGTCGAGGACGCCGGCGCCAACGAGGTCGCCAAGCTGGGGCGCAACCTGCGCATGCTTTTCGGTGTTGCGGCGGTTTCCCCGATGCTCGGGCTGCTGGGCACGGTGTGGGGGATGATCCAGGCGTTCCAGGCGGCCGCCGACAAGGGGCTCGGGCAGGCGACGACGCTCGCGACGGGCATCTACGAGGCGCTGGTGACGACGTTCGGCGGTCTGCTGGTGGCGATACCCTGTCTGATCTTCTACTACTACTTCCGCGGCAAGATCGACCGGCTGGTGAGCTTCATGAATGACGCCTCGATGGAGTTCCTGGAGCATTCCATACGCCCCGGGCAGGCCGGTGTCCCCGAACCGACCGCCGTAACGGGCTGACCGGACGCCCGCCTCGTCGCGGTTTGACATTTCGACCGTCCAGGCAACCGGAGACACGCACGTGCGCATCCGCGAAGGAAGCTACGAAGAGGAAAGCGGCATCAACATGACGCCGCTGATCGACATGGTCTTCCTGCTGCTGATCTTCTTCCTCGTGGCGACGACGATCGCCCAGGAGGAGCGCGACGCGAAGGTCAACCTCCCGAAGGCGGCGACGGAGAAGCCGATCTCCGCGCCGCCGCAGCAGGTCATCATAAATGTCCTTCAGGACGGCACGCTTACCGTCGCCGGTCGCGAGGTGACCTGGCAGGAGCTCGCCGACATGCTCGCGGAGACCGCGAGAGTCCATCCGAACCGCATGGTGCTGATCCGCGCCGACGAGAAGAGCTACCACATGTACTACGCCGCCGTGGTCCGCATCTGTCACGAAGTGGGCATCACCGAGGCCAAGATCGGATACGTTCTCGACGAGGAAGAGACCGTCCCGACCGGCTCGTAGCGGATGACGAAACCGAATCGGAAAACACGCTCGCGCACACGGGGGTGGTGGCTCGCCGGCGCCGCCGCAGCGCTGGCGGTCGCGCTGATCGGGGCCTCCCTCTGGTTTCGGGTGATCGGGCGGAAGGCCTGGACCGACGACGGCGCGACGCTCGTCCCCGACTCCCAGGCCGCGCTGCGGCAGGTCCTCTGGACCCGCCCCTCCGCGATCGCCGAGCTCAGCTCGACGGAACAGGAGTATGAACCCGACCTGAGCCCTGACGGGCGCGAACTGTACTTCGTCCGCGGGCTGCCGGGCCGCGGCGCGGACATCTTCGTCAGCCGACGCGCCGCGGATGAATGGTCCGATCCGGTCCCCGTCGCCGACATCAACACGGCCGAGGCTGACGAGCTCGGTCCGCGCCTCACGCCCGACGGACGGTTCCTGCTGTTCTACTCGAACCGCCCCGGCGGACTGGGCATGTACGACCTGTGGGCGTCGCGGCGCACGTCGAACGGTTGGGGCGAGCCGTTCAACCTCGGCGCCAACGTCAACACCCGCTGGAACGAGTACAGCCCGGCGGTCGGACCCGATGGAACGCTCTACTTCGCCACGAACCGCGGCGCCGAGAAACGACGCCGCAAGGGAGAAACCTGGCCGGCGACGATACGCCAGAGCGAGATCGGCGACTACGACCTGTTCAAGGCCCGGCCGTCATCCGCCGCCGGCGCTGCCCCGTCCGCGATGGACCCGCCGGGCGGCGCCGTAGTCACACAGCCCGCGACGGCGCCGGGCGCGCCCGCACTGGCGTTCGATCCCGCCGAGGCGATCCCCGAGATCAACACGCCCAGCCACGAGGGCGCCTGCTCCGTCACGGCGCGCGGGGACTTCATCTACTTCGCCAGCAACCGCCCCGGAGGCGAGGGCGGGTTCGACCTGTACCGCGCCCGCATGGCCGCCGGGAAGATCCGGAGCGTGGAGAACCTGGGCCTTCAGGTCAACACGGCCCACAACGAGACCGACCCGCACCCGACGGCTGACGGGTTCCGCATCGTGTTCAGCTCCGACCGCCCCGCCTCTGGCGGGGGGTACGACCTTTTCACCGCGGACAGCCGGGAGGTGTACGCAGTGCGCCAGGGGCGCCCGGTGCCCGAGCTCGGATGGCACATCTGGGCCCTCCTGGCCGCGCTGGCGGTGGCGGCGCCGCTGCTGCTCTTCCTGCGCGCCGGCGGGTACCGACGGCTGGATCTGCTGCAGAAGTGCATCTTCGTATCGCTGCTGGTTCACGTGCTGCTGATCGCGATGTTCAACTTCGTCGTGCTGAGTCGGCGGATTCTCGAGCACGCCGCCCGCGAGGCGGGGCTGACCGTCGCCGTGAACCTCGACGTGGCGCGCGAGGTGCAGATGCGAACGCAGGTGCGGGAGCAGATCACCGACCTGCCGGCGGCGGAGATTGAGACCGCCGACCTGGCCAAGGCGGACGTTACCGAGCTGCCGCGCTCCGCCCCGCCCCCGATGGAAGTGAACATCCCCCGGGTGGACGTCATGCCCGCCAGGGAGTCCGTGCCCGCCCGGCTGCCGCGCTACGTGCCCCCGAGCCCCGCCAGGGAACTCGAGCTGCCGCCTCCGCCGGTTGCCGCCGAGAGGCCGGACATTGATCTCACTGCTCCCGCGCCGCTCACGGCCGAGCCGGCGCGGCCCGACCCGATCGCCCCCCGTCCCGTTCGGGTGGAGGCCCGCCAGTTG
>CAZADC010000219.1:0-6582 GCA_964483755.1 uncultured Planctomycetaceae bacterium
GGGCGTCGACCCGACCTCCGGCAGCATCCGCACGCATCACGCGACGCTCGCGTCCCTGCTGGCGTTCGACTACGTGAACGTCGCGAACATCGGTTCGCTCACGCTGGACAACGCCTCCGGCGCTCGACAGAACGTGCTGACCTACAACGGCACGGACGCCGGCGACGACATGTCCGTCAGCGTTGCCGGGGTGATTGACCACCTGACGCAGAACCCCGCACAGAACCGACGCGCGCTGCAGGTGCTGACGCCGGGCGTGGCGGACGTCATCCTCATCGGATACGCCGGCGATGACGTATTCACCGTGGCGAGCGGCAACCCCCTGACCGCCATCAAGGCCCAGGGCGGCGATCCGGGCGGCAGCGACACGCTCGAGCTCACCGGCGACGGCACGGCGATCACCGTGGACTTTGACGGGCAGAACGTCAGCGGCGGCGGTCTGGGCGACGTCGAGTTCGTCGGAATCGAGCTGCTCGACATCGACGCCAACGGCGGCGCGATGAACATTTCGGGCACGGCCGCGGACGAAAGCTGGATCGCCACGCCGATGACGGCGAACGCGGCCGTCGTCGAGATCGACGGGCTGACGCCTGTCGTGGACTTCGAGGACGCCGCGTCGCTGTCGGTGGACGGCAACGGCGGCGAGGACGACCTCACCGTGATCGCTCCGCCCAGCGGCGACACGACCACGGTCACGCCCAACGCGGTCACCGTCAACGTCGCCGGCGATCGGATTCCGGTCGGATACACGAACTTCGTGGCCCTGAACATCGACGCGCAGAGCGGCGACGACGTGCTGATCGTCGATTCGACGCTCGGGCTGGTCCAGCTCGCCGGCGGAATCCAGTACGACGGCGGCGCGGGCGAAGACCGCGTCGAGCTCGTTCAGACCGGCGGCGCGACCCACCTGACCGACGATTACACCCCCGGCCCCGTCAGCGGGTCCGGCAGCAGCGTCATCGAGGGCGCGGGCGGAATCACCCAGCGCGTCCACTTCACCAACGTCGAGCCGGTGATCGACACCGTGCCCGTCGCGACGCTCAACGTCAACGCCGACGGCGCCGACAACGCCGTCACCTACGAGCAGGGCGGACTGGCGACGCAGGGGCTGGTCACCATCGACGGGCAGGAGTCCGTCGAGTTCGCCAACAAGACGACCCTCGCGATCAACGCCGGCGGCGGCAACGACGACGTCTCAATCAACAACCCCAACACGCCGACCGGACTGACCGGCATCACCGTTAACGGCGGCGACCCGTCGGCCAGCGATCGCGTGGTCGTCAACGGCACCGTTCTCGACGACACGGTCGCCTACGACGTGACGGCCGGGACCGTCACCGTGACCGGCCTGCCGCCCGTCTCGGTGACCGGCACGGAGGAGCTGGTCTACGACGGCGCCGGCGGCAACGACGACATCACGATCACCACGCCCGCCGGGCTTGACGAGGTGCAGATCTTCCCGGGCGCCGTGCCCGGAAGCGGGTCGGTCGCCATCAACGATCCGTCCGGCGCGACGCGCCTCGGCCTGGAGATCGAGGACGTCGAGACGTTTGGCAGCCTGACGATCGCCGACACCGGCGGCGGACGGACCGACGACCTGGTCTACGCCGGGCGCGACCTGGCCAACGGCAGGGATCGCTTCACGGTGTCGGCGGCGGGCGTCATTGATCTGCTGGAGGACGCCGCGGTCTTCAGCGCGCCGCAATTCGTTACCGTCAGCACGCCCGGCATCCGCAATCTGACGCTCAACGCCCTGGCCGGGGATGACCTGTTCGTCGTCGACTCCGACCATCCGTTCGACAACGTACTGGTCGACGGCGGCGAGCCGGCGGCATCGGATGAGCTGTTCATCAGCGGCGGCGGGGCGGCGATTACCGTCGACCTGGACGCCGGCAGCGTAACCGAGACCGGCTTCGGCCCGGTGTTCATGACCGGGATCGAGGACGTCGAGGTCGATGCCTCCTCGGCCGCCGTGACGGTGGACGCCACGGCCGCCGGCGACGCGCTGGCGGTCACCCCGACGGCCGCCGACGGCGCCGTCGTGGACGTCGGCGGGGAGAACCTGATGCTGGCGTTCGAGAGCGTCGCCGCGTTCACCGTTAACTCCCTCGCCGGCGACGACACGCTGACCGTCAACGGCACCTCCGCGGCCGAGACGATCGTCGTCAACCCGACGGACGTGACGGTCGGACTGCTCCTGCCGGTCAACTACGACGGGGCGGCCACCGAGTCGCTCGTGATCGACGCCGGGACCGGAAGCGACACCATCGACGTCACGCCCTCGACGACCACCGACATGTTCGTGGCCGGCGACAACCCGCTGGGGCTGACCCCCGGCGACCTGCTGAACGTCAACGCCGGCGGGGCGGCGACGAGCGTCTTCTCCGGTCCCGAGCCGGACTCCGGCGGCGTGAGCGTCGCAGGAAGCCTGCCCGTGAGCTACGACGAGATCGAGTCGCTGTCGATTACCGGCGCACCGGCGGCCGTCATCAACGGCACGAACGGGCCGGACGCGATCACCATAATCGCCCGCGACGCCAGCACCCACGCCGGCGCCGACGGCGTGCAGGACTTCACCACGTCGGTCAACGCCAACGGTGAGGTGCTGTGGATCGACACGCCGGCGATCATCGTCAATGCCCTGTCGGGCAGCGACGAGATCGCCGTCCGGACCCCCGCGCCTAATCTCGCGAACTGGGACGTCGACGTGACGATCAACGGCGACCTTCCGTCGGCGAGCGATCGGCTGATCGTCGAGACGCCCGGAACCCAGGGCGTCACCTACACGCCGACCGACTCCGAGACGGCAACGCTCGAGATCGACGGACCCGACACGACGATCATCAACATCGAGACGATCGAGGAACTCGTCTACGACGGCGAGGCGGGCGACGACACGATCACCCTCGTCGGGCCCGCGGTCCTCGGCGATTTCGTCTACCAGCCCGGCGAGGTCGCCGACGCCGGCGTGCTGCGGTTCGACCCGTTCCTGCCGATCGAGTGGCAGAACCTCGGGTTCGCGGGCGGCGTCGCCGTCGAATCCAACGCTGCGGGCGACACCCTCATCATCGAGGGGACCGAGTACGACGACGACGTCGAGATCGACACGGCCGCGAGCACAGTCGTCTTCGGCGCCCACATCCCGCTGTCGCACAACCTGGCGGCGGACGACGCCCTGGTCGTGCTCGGCGGCGACCCGTCGTCGAGCTACTCCGACGCCGTCACCGTCTTCGGCACGGCCGGTGCGGACACCGTCGGCATCGACGTGTCGCTCGAGATGGTGACCGGGCTCGGCGCCCCGGTGCTGCTCGACGGCGTGGAGGACCTTACGCTCTCCGGCGCCGGCGGCGTGGACGCGGTCACGCTCGACGGCATGGGCGAGTCCACGGCCGGCGACCTGCAGACCGTAGCGATCAGCGTGGCCGGCGCGAGCACGCTCACCGTCAACGACACGCCGGACGACGACGTGCTCACCGTCGCCCCGACCGACGCCGACACCGGGCGCATCACCTCCAACGGCGTGACGCCGATCGTGACGTACGACGGCGTCGGCGGGACCCTCCTGGCGGACCTTGGCGTCGCCGGCGGCGCGGACGTGCTCGAACTGCTGGGCACCGAGGCGAGCGACACCGTCGCTTCGGCGGCCGCGGCGATCAGCGTCAACGCCGGCGCGGTGACGATCGGCGGCGGCGCGACGCGCGTCGACCTCTACACGTTCGACGGCGACGACGTGATCGGCCTCGGCGCGTACGCCGGCGGCGTTCCGGTCGCCACCTGGGCCGGCGACGGCGACGACGACGTGACCGGCACGCCCGGCGTGGACGAGATTCACGGCCAGGCCGGCGACGACACCATCCTCGGCGGCGCGGGCGCCGACGTGATCCGCGGCGGCGAAGGCGACGACGAGCTGATCGGCAACGGCGGCGACGACGAGATCTACGGCGACGCCGGAAACGACCTGATCACCGGCAGCGGCGGCGACGACATCCTCACCGGCGGCGAGGACTCCGACACGTTCGTCTGGGAGGAGAACGACGACAGCGACGTCATCAAGGGCGGCGGCGACGACGACATGCTGCTCATGACGACCGATGACGCCACGGGCGACCGCATGGTCCTTCGCCGCGCGACCGTAAACGAGTCGACCGGCAACGGGTTCACGCCCGGCGCCGACGGGACCCGCGAGCTCGTCCTCGAGCGGACCAACCCCCTCGCCCCCGACTGGTTCAATGTCCAGCAGATCATGGGCGAGGTCGAGCAGATCAACCTCTACACCGTCGGCGGCGCGGACAACGTGATCGTCGAGGACCTCACCAGCAGCGACCTGCTCCGCCTGAATATCGACACCGGGGAGGAGCCGATCGGCGCCGAGGAGGAGGACAACGTGGTGATGCACGGCAGCGGCGTCGGCGACGACGTCGTCATCAGCCGCGAGGCGGCCGGGCTGGTGCTCGGCGCCGAGCCGGACGTTCTGTTCGTCATCGACGTGTCGGGCAGCACGAGCGACCCGTTCGCGGGCAGCCCGGTGGGCGATCCGAACGGCGACGGGTTCTCCGACACGATCCTCGACGGCGAGATCGCCGGGTTCATGGCCCTCAACCAGAGTCTCATCGACAACGGCAAGGGCGGCACGGCCGACGTCGGGATCGTGTCCTTCGAGAGCAGCGCTACGACCGAGGACATGGACCCGGTCACCGGCGGGACGCAGCTGACCACCTTCCCGCTGGCCGACCTGGACGCCAGTACGACCCGCGACGTGGACGACGTCCTGGCGACGCTGCTGTCCGGCGGCGGGACGGACTTCGAGTCCGCGCTGACCGCGGCGATCGCCTGGTTCACGGCGGTCGGGACGCCCGTCGGCGAGGGCAACCTGATCTTCATCTCCGACGGGTTCCCGGGTTCGCCGGGCGCCCACGCGGACGAAGTGGCGACGCTGGCCGGCATGGGCGTCAACCTGCGGGCGTTCGGCGCCGGCGGCGGCGCGAGCCTCACCGAGCTCCAGATCATCGATCCGTCCGCGGAGATCTTCCTCACCAGCGACGACCTGCTGGAGGTCTTCGGGGCCGGGCTCGACGCCGAGCAGGAGTCGCTCGCCCCGGTCCGCGTCGCCGGGCTGCAGTACGACACGTACATCTACAACAGCACCGACGACGATCTGCTGACCGTCAAGGGCGACGCCGGCGACGACTCGATCAAGGCCGAGCCGGGCGTCGAGGAGAACATCGGCATCCGCCTCGAGGGCGGCGAGGGCGAGGACTTCCTCTCCGCCGACGCGACGCTCGTCGGCGGCGACGGCGACGACGTGCTGGAGAGCGGGCTGGGCGACGACACGATCATCGGCGGCGACGGCATCGACCGGGTGCTCGCACGCGGCGACGTGGACTTCGTGCTGACCACCACGCTCCCGGCCGCTCCGTACGACGGGACGCTGACCGGGCTCGGGACCGACACCCTCGTCAGCATCGAGGAGGCCGAGCTCCACGGCGGCGTCAGCGACAACACGTTCGACATCGGCGCGTGGATCGGGCACGTCATCATCGAGACCGACCAGAGCAGCGACACGCTGGACCTGTCGGCCTCGGGATCGGCGGTGACGGTCGACCTCGACCAGACGCATCACACCGTCAGCGATCCGCAGATGATCAACGACGACGGGCTGACGCTCCTGCTGCTGGACCGCATGGAGAACGTCGTCGGCAGCGCGTTCAACGACAAGATCTACGTGGACGCGCTGTTCGTGCCGCGGAGCGTCGACGGCGGGCCGCACGTCGCCAATCCGCCCGGCGACAAGCTGACCGTCGACGGGCAGCAGGAATTCGTCGAGGTCGTCCGGACCGACGCGGATTCCGGAACCGTTACCGCCTTCGAGTTCGACCCGATCAGCTTCGACAATATCGAGAAGCTGGCCGTGGTCAACAGCCTCGGCACGACCGGGCTCGGCGGGCCGCTGACCAACGAGGCCTACACCAGCGAGGTCAGCTACCCGGTGGCCGGCAAGAAGCCGCGCAGCACCGCCGCCGGCGACCTGAACAACGACGGATGGGTCGATCTCGTCGCCGTCACCCAGCGCAAGGCGAGCACCATCGAGGTGCTGCTCGCCAAGGGCGACGGGACGTACGAGCCGACCAGCTCGACGCCGACCGGCGGGAAGAAGACCTGGTCGCTCAAGCTTGCCGACATGAACGGCGACGGCGACCTCGACGCGGTCTCGGTGGAGCTGAAGAACAACACCGCCACCGTGTACCTCGGCGACGGCGCCGGCGGCTTCGCGCCGGGAACGCCCTTCACCGTGGGCGGCGGCAAGCTCGGCAAGAAGCCGACCGCCCTCGTGCTCGAGGACGTGGACAACGACGGCGACGTCGACGTCATCACCGCCAACAGCAAGGCGAAGATGAAGACCTCCGGCGGGAAGACCGCCACCGTCAGCGTCCTGTTCAACGACGGAACCGGCAGCCTGTCCTCCCCGACGGTGCTCAGCTCGGGCGGCAAGAAGACGCTCGACGTGGACGCCGTCGACGTCGACAACGACGGGCTGGTGGACATCCTGGCCACCAACAAGAAGGGCTCCACGCTGGCGCTGCT
>CAZADC010000220.1:0-6556 GCA_964483755.1 uncultured Planctomycetaceae bacterium
GACGTCGCCGACGGCGGACTGCCCGGCCTCCAGCCCGAAGTAGCCCGGCAGGATGCTCCCGTCGACGATCCCGCAGAGTCCCGGAATGTCGGCCAGGTCCTCGCCGTTCGGCGCCACCATCATGTCGCACGTGCTCGTGCCGATGATTTTGACCAGCATGCCCGGCTCGATGCCCGCGCCGACGGCGCCGAGGTGCGCGTCGAACGCGCCCGCGGCGACGGGTATGCCCGCCGGCAGCCCGGTCCGCTCGGACCATTCCTCCGTCAGCCCGCCGACGGCCGTGTCGATCGCGTGGGCCTTGTCCTGAAGGCGCTCACGGAGCTTGCCGAGGGCGGGGTCGAGCTTCGAGAGGAACTTCTCGTCCGGGTAGCCGCCCCACTGCTCGTTGTACATCGCCTTGTGCCCGGCCGCACACACGCACGCGGTCAGCCGCTTGGGGCTCTCGGTCCCCGTGAGCATGGCCGGAATCCAGTCGGCGATCTCGACCCAGGTGTACGCGGCCTTGAAGACCTTCGGCGCGGTCCGCCTGCAGTGGAGGATCTTGCTGAAGAACCACTCGCTGGAGTAGGTCCCGCCGCACTTGGCGAGGTACTGCGGGCGCATCTTCCGGGCGAGCTTCGTGATCTCCTCCGCCTCGGCGACGGAGGTGTGGTCTTTCCACAACCACGCCATGGCGTCCGGGTCGTCGGCGAAGCGGTCCCGGAACGCCAGGGGCGTGCCGTCGCGGGAGACCGGAAGCGGCGTCGAGCCCGTCGTGTCCACGCCGATGCCGATCACCTGATCCGGCGAGAAGCTCTTGCGCTTCTTCTTCGCGGCCTTCAGGACGCCCCGGATCGTCCGCTCGGCGCCCTCGACGTAATCGGCGGGGTGCTGGCGGGCGAGGTTGGGGTCCTTGGAGAGGATGACGCCCTGCTCGCCGCGGGCGTAGTTCCAGACGTCCGTGGCCACTTCGCTCCCGTTGGCGACGTTGACGAGAATGGCGCGGACGGAGTTGGTTCCGTAGTCGAGCCCGAGCGTGTACTTCGGCATGAAGGATCTCCCGAGATGTCGCATTTCATCGCCGCGGCAGGACGCTCCGCAGCGCCGGCGAGATCATAGGGCAACGGTCCCGCGGTGTCCAGACAGGGCGAGCGGCGACCGCTTCGCCCCCGGCTCGCGCCGGATTCCGCCTGTCGGGCCGAGCCCTTACGTCTTCGCGCCGCCCGGTTTGTCCCGGCCGGCTTCGTCGCTCTTCTCGCGGGACGAGAACGTCTTGTCCGGGTCGAGTCGGCCGAAGATCATCCGCCCCGCGGACGTCTGGAGCACGCTGGTGACGGAGATGACGATCTCCTTGCCGATGTGATCGCGCCCCTGCTCGGCGACGACCATCGTGCCGTCCTCGAGGTACCCCACGCCCTGCCCGGGCTCCTCGCCGGGGCGGATCACCTTGACCCGCATCGACTCGCCGGGCAGCACGACCGGCTTGAGGGCGTTGGCCAGGTCGTTGATGTTGATCACGTCCACGCCGCGGAGCTGGGCGATCTTGTTGAGGTTGTAGTCGTTGGTGACCACGCGCCCGTCGAGGTGGGTCGCCATCGCCACGAGCTTGGCGTCGACCTCCCGGACCTGCTCGACGCTCGGCACGTGGGCGTCGAGAATCTGGATGTCGACCTTCTCGTTGTTCTGCAGGCGGTTGAGGATGTCCAGCCCCCGCCGGCCTCGGTTGCGCTTGAGCTTGTCGTCGGAGTCCGCGATTGCCTGCAGCTCGTCGAGGATGAACCGCGGGACGACCAGCTCGGACTCGAGGATCCGCGTCTCGACGATGTCGGCGATGCGCCCGTCGATGATCACCGACGTGTCCAGCAGCAGCGGGCGGGCGCCCTTGGTCTGGCGCGAGAACTCGACGTAGGGGATCACGAAGCGGAAGTCGTCCTTCGTCTGCAGCACGAAGCTCACGCACATGTAGACGGCCGAGGCGCCCAACAGCACCTTGATCAGGTTCAACACCGCCTGGTGATCGGAGGAGGGCTCGAACTCGTTGGCGTCCTCCTCGACGGCCGGCGGCGCCGGAGCCGGGGCGGGCGCCGGTTCGACGATGTCTTCCTGAGCGTCCGCGAGCCCCACGTCCTCCACGAACACGGTGCCCACGAGTCCGACGATGAGCGACAGGACGTAGGCGAGGACCAGCCCCGCCAGGAGCCCGAAGAACAGCCCCGACAGCGCCTGGAGCCGCTTTCGCCGCCAGAACATGTCGGCCATCACGACGCCGAAGGCCAGCACCGCGGGGATGAGGATGTAGAGCGTGACGTAGGTCGGGCCCTTGAGATAGACCTGCTCCTGGAAGGCGAAGGAGATCGTAAAGGCAAGAATGACGAGCAGATAGATCGCTCGGACAACGTGGATGATCATGACGGCGCTCCCGATGACGGTGGTTCCGGGCGCGGCGGCGCACACCGGTCGGCCCGCTTATGATGTGCCCCCATCATCGCCTTCGCCGCCCGCGTCGTCCACAGGATTTCCCGCCCGATGTCGCTCGCACCAGGGCGCGTACGCGCAGCAGCGGCATTGCGGGCCGCGGCGGCGTTCGTATTGGCCGGTCCGTCGGGCGCGGGTGAGCTCGCTGGCCAGGCGGGTCACCTCGTCGAGCGCCCCCTGCAGCGATTCCTCGTCGATCTCCAGCTCGTGGGCGACGCCCGGACGGAGGAAGTACAGCGCGGCCGTCGTCGGAGGACGGCCGAACCGGCGCCCCGCCGCCAGGGCGTATAGGAGCACCTGCAGACGGTAGCCCTCGGCGTGGTCGGGGATGTCGGCGGGGGCTACGCGGTCTGACTTGTAGTCCAGGACGCACAGCTCCCCGTCGGCGGTCTCGTAGAGCAGGTCGATCTGCCCCCGCAGCCGGGCCGGGCCGGCAAGCTCGCAAGAGCACAGCGCGGTGTCCTTCCCAGGGCACCGCGAGAACCCGCAAGAGGACAGCGCGGTGTCCTTCCCAGGGCACCGCGAGAGCCCGGCGGCGCTGCACGCGGCGGCCTGGGAAGGCCGCCGCGCTGAGTGGGACGCTGATTGGACAGGCCGCCGCGCTGAGTGGGACGCTGATTGGACAGGCCGCCGCGCTGACGGGGGCGCTGATTGGAGCGGCGGCTGCGCTGATTCGGAATGCCGTTGCGCGGCCGGTGGAGAGTTGTCGGAGTCCGACCTGACATCCATGAGGAAGTCCAGCTCGCGCCACGTCTGCCGGGCGGCCGTCAGGCGGCTCCAGAGCTTCGTTCCCTCCAGCCGCCGGACCATCTCGGTCAGCTCCGCGTCGAGGCGCGCCAGGACGGCCGGATCGTGCACGTCCAGTTCGGCGGCCGCGCGGGCGAGCAGTGCCTCCGGCGGCTGGGGGTCGCCGAAGTCCAGCAGCTCCATGCAGCGGTGCAGCAGCGTGCCCTCGAGCAGCGGGTCGAGTCGTGCGGGCCTCGCCGGCTGCGTGGCCGGCTCATCGGATCGTCCCAGCGCCTCGACGCGGAGCTCGTGCCGCCAGCGAAAGAGCGTCGGGCAGCGCTGGAAGTCGCTCAGCGCCGTGACGGCCAGCTCGGGCGGCGCGGCGCCGACGGGGAGCGGGCCGGCGAGCGGCATCTCCCCGTCGTGAGATGCCCCCAGGCGCGCCAGCCCGGCGGCCAGGTCGTCCGCGCTGTCGCTGCCGGCCAGGAGCTTCTCGCCGGGGGAGGGTTTGCGCCGCGGAGGCCGGACGGGCGCAGGCGCCTCCCGCCGGAGGCGCAGCGCGTGTTTCCCGTCGCCGCAGGGGATCTCGCTCCGCTCGGCGTCGACGGCGGCGCGGACGCCCAGCACGGCGTCGATCTGCTCGAGGAACGAGCCGCGCACGCCCAGGCGTTCCCCTTCCCTGTCGCGCTGGTCGGCGCCGACGAGAACGAGGTGATCCTCGTGGCGCGTCACGGCCACGTAGAGCTTGCGGAGGTCTTCGCGCTCCTGCTCGTCGGCCTCGCGGCGCCGCGCCAGACGGTGCGAGAGGGGCGTGTCGGCGTCGTCGGTCTCGTCGCCCAGCTCGATGCGTCCGGCCTTGAGCCCGTAGGTGATCCCCCAGTCCGGCCGCTCCAGCAGGGCGCCTCGCGGCGGCCGACGCCCGGCGTTGAGGTCCGGCACGAAGACCGCCGGGAACTCCAGCCCCTTCGCCTTGTGGATGGTGACCAGCGTCACCACGTCCTCGGCCTCACCGGCGACGGCGGCCTGCTCGTAGCGCGTCTCGTCGAGCGTCGCCTTGTCCATCTGGGCGATGAAATCCGCCAGCGCCACGCCGTCGCCCTCGGACGCCGACCGCGCCATCGCCGCCAGGCGGCGGACGTTGCCGAGCATCCGCTTGCCCTGGAACTGCGACAGCAGCACGCCCTCGTAAGCCGTCTCGCAAAGGGCCGCGTCGATCAGCTCGTCGATCCCGACGGCGTCCTTGACCCGGTGGAGGCGCGTCAGCAGCGCGACCGCGCGGCCGAGCGCGTCGCGGTCGCCGGCGGGCAGACCGTCCGGCGGCGCCGCCCCGGCCGCCAGAGCCGGCAGGTAGGGCGGGTCCAGCGCGTCGGCGATCCGGAGCATGGCGTTGTCGTCGAGGGCGAACATCCCGCCGCGCAGCACGCCGACGAAGGCGATGTCGTCGTGCGGGTTGTCCACCGCCCGCAGCACGTTCAGGACGTCGTACACCTCCTGCTGATTGAAGAAACCCGTCCCGGCGACCACGTAGTAGGGCACGCCGCGTCGGGCGAGCTCGCGCTCGTAGGCGAGGCTGTGCGTCATGCGTGCGAAGAGGATCGCGACGTCCCGCGGGCGCACCGCCCGCCAGTCGCCGGCGTCGTCGTCCCACACCAGGCGCTCGCCGCCGTCGATCATCTCGGCGATCCGTTGGGCGGTCAGCGCCGCCTGGGAACGCGTGACCTCCTCCGACGCGCCGCGCATCGGGAAGAATCCGCCTTCCGCCGGCGCGGCCAGGAGCACCTCCACCGACGGGCCGTCGGGCGTTTCGGTGCGATACGACGTGAGCGGCTCGTAGGCGTCGCCCATCAGCTCGCCGAACAGGTGGTTGACGAACGCCACGCCCGCGGGGTGGGTGCGGAAGGAGACGTCCAGCACCTCGCGGCTTGTCTCGCCGAGGCGGCGGCACAGCGCCTCGAATGCCTCGACCCTCGCGCCGCGGAAGCGGTAGATGCTCTGCTTGTCGTCGCCGACGAGGAACAGCCGTCCCGCCGGCGGCTCGTCCAGCCCGATCGCTCCGAACGCGAGCAGCTCGACCATCGCGATCTGGAACGCGTCGGTGTCCTGCGCCTCGTCCATCAGGAGCTGGTCGATCCGCGAGCGGACGCGCTTGAGGATGTCCGACCGATCCGCCAGAAGGCGGCGCGTCTCGACGAGCAGGTCGTCGAAGTCCAGCAGGCCGCGGCGGCGCTTCTCGGCCGCGTAGAGGGCGTCCGCCTCGCCGGCGAGGTGCGTCATCGCCACGAGCGACTCGGCCGCCCGGCGGTCCAGCTCGCCCTGCGGCTGGCAGGCGAGCAGCAGCGGCTCGAACCGCGCGGCGACCTCCTTCATCCCGTCGCGGACGGCCTTGGCGGCGTCGCGCGACCCCCACGCCTTCTTCCCGCCGATGTTGCCGGGCTTTCCGCAGGCGACGACGCGGGAGACCGCGTCCGGATCGGGCGCCCCGCCGCCGTGCAGAACGTCGCGCACGGCGTCGAGGAACCCCGCGCGCAGCACGGCGAGCTTGTCGGTCTCGTCGTCGCACGGTGCGGCCGCAACGTTGTCGATCGCGCCGTGAAGCTTCGCGTCGTCGCGCATCGGGTCGACCAGCCGCTCGGCTTCCTGTTGGGCGAGGCGGGACCAGCGCGCGAGGACCTCATTCGCGTTGCGGTAGTCGTCCGGGCTCCAGCTCGTGCGGCGGCGGACGAGGCGGGCGACCATGTCGGCGATGCGTCCGAACGGCTCGGCCTCGGCGAGGGCGGCGACGTCCCGCCGGTCGGACTCGACCGCCTGCAGCACCGCCCGCTCGACCGCGTCGGTGAGCATCTGCTCGCGGATCATCTCGTCGGCGCAGACGGCGAAGTTCGGATCGACGCCCGCCTCGACCGCGTGCACCCGCAGCAGCGCGGCGCAGAAGCCGTGGATCGTCGAAATGCGGGCCTCCGGCAGCTCGTCCAGCCACCGGGTGAACCTCTCGCGATCCCCGTCCGCCGCCGCCGCGGCGGCCCGGTCGCTCAGCAGGCGGCGGATGCGGTCGATCATCTCCCCGGCCGCCTTCTCGGTGAAGGTGAGCGCGACCAGGCGCGACAGCGGATTCTCGTCCGGTCCGGCCAGCAGCAGCTCCGTGAACCGGCGGGCGAGGACGAACGTCTTGCCGCACCCCGCGCCGCTGCGCAGCGCGATGTTGTCGCCGCGGCGCTCGATGGCGGACTTCTGCGCGCCGATCGGTTCGGGCAGGGGGCTCACGATCCGTCCTCCCCCGCCGGCGCCGGCGGCGACTTGACCTCCGCCCGCGCCGGCGAGTACTGGCACGCCTGGCGGAACGGGCACCAGCCCGGACACTCGTGGGTCGGCAGCGCGT
>CAZADC010000221.1:0-6541 GCA_964483755.1 uncultured Planctomycetaceae bacterium
CTCTTATAGTGTAGTAAGATTTGTATTCTTTTACTTCTTTAATTGCTTGATATACCTTCGCGTTCGCCTGGCGGGGCGACTCGCCGCCGATGTGCAGCTCGTCGACGTACGTGGCGACCACCTCGTCGTCCAGCATGCAGCTCAGCACGTCGTCGGTCTTGTCCGGCGACTCGTCCTTGGACAGCGCCGCCAGGCGGACCTTCCCGCCGAACCGCCCGCTGTGGACGGGCTTTTCGCCCAGCTCGGTCAGCGTGAGGATCACCTCGTCGCGGACCTTCCAGGTCTCCTCCTCCTCGGCCATCAGCTTCTCGATGTCCACGCCGGTGGTCTCCTCGCCCGCGACCTGCTCGTCGTCCTTGTAGCGGGCGATCACGCGGACGGTCACCTTGTCGGCGGCCGGTCCGGCGTCCAGGTCCGTGTCCTCCAGGAGCACGAACAGCGGCTCGCCGAGGAACCCGGCCGGCGCCTGAGACTCGAAGGTCCCGAGGGTGAACGTCACCGAGCCCGTCGAGACGACCTTCACCTGTCCCTCGCGCGGCACGCGCGGCTCGCCCTTCTCGGTGTTGGCGTCCACGTAGCGGGCGGTGAGCACGTCTCCGCCGACCACCTGCACGGTGTTGTCGCCGGGCTTGGGAGAAGCGATCTCGGTCGGGATCGAGCCGATGAACAGCCCGTCGCCCTCCGAGAGCGGAATGCACTCGACCTGCTCCTTGTCGCCGCGCTTGGTCTCGATGGCGACCATCGCCTTCCTGCCCAGGCGGTGGAGGATCGGCAGGTCGGCGTCGTTGACCTTGACGTAGAACCTCCGCCCGGCCTCGACGTACTGGACGGTCGGACTGTCGGGGTCCACAAAGGTGCCCACGAACCCCAGCGCCTCGATCGCCTTCGACCAGTTCTCCTGGGCGAAGTGGCAGAGCCCGATATAGTAGTAGGACTGGTTCGCCCACACCGTGTTGGGGTATTCGCGGGTGATCTTCCGCAGCACCGGAAACGCCATGCCGTACTGACGGCTGCGGAAGTAGCAGACGCCCGTGAGATACATGCCCTCGAGGTAGAGCTCCCGCCGGTCGCCCGTGAGGGGCTCTTCGTCCTCGCCGGGCTCCATCTCGCGCAGGCTGCGGAGGTAGCTGATCGCCTTGTCGTACTGGTGGCGGGACCGGAAGTGCTTGCCGAGGGCGAGCTGCGCCTTGAACCGCACGTCGGCGGCGGGGTACTGCTGGACGATGGTCTCCAGCATCTTCACGCCGCGCTCGTCCTCGCCGGCGAGCAGCAGGTCTTCCGCGCGCTGGAGGAGCTTCTCGGCCGCGTAGACGTCCTGGGCGCCGTTGCCGCCGTTCTCGCCGCCGCCCTCCTGCGCGGTCGCGGGGACGGGCGGGGTCGCCAGCATCGCCGCGAGCATCCCCAGCAGCGCCGGCGCCCCGAGGGCGCGCCGCCTGCGTTCGTTCCGATTCGTCTCAGTCCGCATCGATTCCACCACCTGTCTTGATGCCCATCCGCTCGAGCTCCTGGTGGGCCTGGCTGGATTGCCGGCTCTCGGGGTACTTCTTGAGCACCCCGCGAAGCTCGGCGATGTACTGTTTCTTGTCGTCGCCCTTGTAGAGGTGGGCGATCCGGATCGCCGCCTCGGGGGCGTGGTTCTCGAAGAAGTTCTCGATCTGCCGCAATTCGCCGACGGCCGCGCTGCGCTTCTTCTGCGCGGCGAGGCACTCGGCGATGCGGAAGGAGTTGCTCGGGGGGTTGTCCGCCTGCCGGTAGGCGGTGATCGCCTGGTCGTACTGCCCGGTCCACTGGAGCATCTCAGCCATGCGCCACCACGCCGACTGGGCGTACTGCGGCACGTTGACCAGCTCGCGGGCGACCTCGATGCCCTCCTTGGCGTGCCCGCGCTTCCGGTACCTCGCGCTCCAGTGATAGAACGTCAGCAGATCCTCGAGCCCCCGGTCGCGGTCGGAGAAGCTCAGGCACACGCGGCGGACGAGGTTCGGGTCGCGGTCCCAGAAGTACCGCGAAAGGTGGTGCTTGTGGTCGTCGGACATCTTCGAGAGGTCGAGCTTGTCGAAGGCGTTGACGGCCATCTCGGGGTTCTTCACCCGGTCGAAGAGCACTTTGACCAGCGACTCGATCTCGCCGTTGTCCATCTTGCTGAAATCGAGCTTCTTGTAGTACTCCATCGCCTTGTCAGCGTGGGCCTCGCCGAACACGCCGATCCACTTGACGATCCGCCCGTAGTCGCCGGGCTCCTGGTGGTCGGCGAACTGCCGGTCGAGCCGCTGCAGATAGGCGGCCGTGTCCTTCTCGTAGCGCTGCTTGAGGCGGATGACGTCGATGCGGTAGTCGTCCCAGCCGGCGAAGCGCCCGTCCATCACGCCCGCCCAGTAGCGGTAGTAGCGGTCGCGCAGCTCGCCCTGGTCTTCGCCGAAGCGGTCGTATTCCCACACGTACCGCCGTACGTAGTTCCAGTACGTTCCGTCCTCGGCGGGGTCGCCCTCGATCTTTCGGCGGTGATGGTAGAAGGTGCCGACGGCCGTGTAGAGCTCGCGGAGGGCTTCCTCGTTCGGGTCGCGGCGGACGTGGTGATAGACGGCCTTTTCGATGGCGTAGTTGGCGGCGTCGCGGTTGGCGTCGCGGAAGTCGGTCGCCACCTGGGTGTAGTACTTGACGGCCTCGCCGGCCCGGCCCTGCTTGATCAGGTTGTCGGCGAGCTTGTTGATCGCCCCCGCGGCGAGGAAGTGCCTGGAGTAGTCCTTGTCGTCGGCGAGCTTCGCCCAGGCCTTCAGCGCCTCCTCGACGTCGCCGTTGTTCCAGTGGCATTCGCCGATGCGGAACCGCGCGGCGGCGGCGTACTTGACGGCGTTGGGGAAGTAGTCCAGCACTTCCCTGTATTGCTTGACGGCCTCGTTGCGCTTGTTGTCGCGCTGGAGGGACCTCGCCTTGCGGAGCAGGGCGTAGGGCAGGGCGGACGAGCGGGGGAACTCGAGAATGAACGCGTCGTACTCGGCGTGGGCCTGGCGGTACTGCTTCTTCGCGTACGCCTGGTCCGCGCGGGACAGGGCGTGTCCCTCGTACACTTCGAGCTTGCGGAACTCCGCGCCGGAGAGCTGCACCTCCGGCTCGTCGCCCCGGGCGGCGGTTGCGGTTGCGGCGGCCGTGGCGGCCACCAGCAGGGCTGCAATCGTCGTTCGTCTCATGTCTTGCGAGGTCTGCACCAAGGTAGGGCTCTCTCCGCCCCGCGTCGGGGCATGTGTGTATAACACGACCCCTTGCGTGTCGTTACGACCGCCGGGGGACTTTTTTCAGTCGCGCGCCGGCGCGCTCATTCGGCGGGTGGTTTCGCTTGCCTGCCCGGCGGGGCGCGGTATGCTCGGCGCCTCCGCCGCGCCGGCGACGGACGACCGCTACCCGCTGAGACGGAAGGACGCAGCGATGCACGAGCACGGACTGGCGAAGGAGCTCTGGCCGCAGCTTCAGCAGATCGCCGAGGCGAACAACCTGACCCGCGTGACCCGCGTGGACATGATCGTCGGGATGCTGCACGGCGTCTCGGCGGACTTCCTCGCCCACAGCTTCGAGCACGCCTTCGAGGGCACGAAGTTCGAGGGCGCGGAGATGGACATCGCCATCGTCGAGCCCGGACAGGAATACACGCCGCCGGGCGCCCCCGAGCCGACCACCGCCAACGGGTGGGAGATCGCCATCGTCCGGATGGAGGGGGACTGAGCGGACCCGTGTGCGTCACGCGCAGTCCGGCGAGCAGCGCCCCCGGCCGGGAACTCGACTACCCGTGCTTGCGGATGGCGTCGGCGATGGCGTCGTGCTCGGTCTGCATCTGCTCGAGCAGGCGGCGGTGCTGTTCGATCAGCTCCTGGTCGGCCTCGGAGAGGAATTCCTCGTCGCCCAGGCGGGACTCGACGCGGCGGATCTGCACCTCCAGCAGGCTCATCCGCTTGCGGAGCATCTCGACGCGCTCCTCGCGCGTGGACGGGCCCCGCGTCGCGGCGTCGAGGACGTGCTCGGCAACGTAGATCGGGGTGCCCAGCCCGGCGCCGAGTGCGACGGCGTCTGACGGGCGCGAGTCCACCTCGATCACCTCGTCGTTGCGGCGGATGTACAGCGTGGCGATGAACGTCCCGTGAGAGTCCTCGTCGTCGATCTGTCGAAGGTCGTTGACGACGATCTTCTCCAGCTCCCCGCCCAGCGCCTCGATGACGTTCGCCAGCAAGTCGTGCGTCAGCGGGCGGGGGAAGGGGATGCCCTTGAGCCGCCGGTCGATGGCCATCGCCTCCGTGATGCCGATCGCGATGGGGAACGTCCGCTCGCCGTCCCGCTCGCGCAGGTAGATCACCTGCTGCTCGCTGTACTCGGCGATCATGATTCGTGCCAGCTCCATCGGAACGTCCACGGTGCACCTCCCGGGTTGGCGGGATGTTCCGCGCTGCATTGTAAGCCCCCGGATCGGCGATGCGAAAGCGCCGATCCGCTCAGCCGAGCTCGTCCAGCGCCCGCTCGACGTCGCCCAGCTCGCCCTGCAGCTCCGCCAGGCGCTCCCGCTCCCGCTCGACGATCTCCGGCGGGGCCTTCGTGACGAACTTCTCGTTGCCCAGCTTGCCCTCGATGCCGCGGATGCCCTTGACCAGCGTCTCTCTCTGCTTGCCGAGGCGCTTCCGCTCGGCCTCGACGTCCACGATGCCGACGAGGTACAGCTTCACGCCCCCGGCCGTCACGCCGGCTGCGTCCGGCGGGCGGTCGCCCGGCTCGTCGCGGATCGTCAGCTCGTCGAGCCCCGCCTGGCTGGTGAGCAGTCCCGACGCCTCGCGGACCAGCTCGCCGGCCCGACCGCTCGCCTCGGCGACGGCGTGAATTCTCTCCTGCGGCGGGACGTTGTGCTGCGTCCGGGCGTTGCGGGCCCGGCGGATGAGGTCCTGCAGCAGCCCGAACCGCGCCTCGACGTCCGGCGCGATCGCCGCGGCGTCCGCCCGAGGCCACCGGGCCTTGACCAGCAGCTCTTCGGCCGGCTCGCCGCCCGGGCCGCGGCGCGGGGCGACCTCGTTGAGCTTCCGCCAGATCGCCTCCGTGATGAACGGGGCGACGGGGTGCAGCAGGCGAAGCAGCGAGTCCAGCACGTGAGCGAGAATCGCCTTCGGCGCGTCGGCGCCGGCGTTGATGCGGGCCTTGGCGATCTCCAGGTACCAGTCGCAGAAGTCGTCCCACATGAAGTGGTACAGGCGGTCGCCAACCTCGTTGAAGCGGAAGCCCTCCAGCGCGGCCGACACGTCGCGGATCGTGCCGCTCAGACGGCTGAGTATCCACCGGTCGGCGAGATTTTCCGACGGACGGATGTCCTCCCACGCGGGCAGGGCGTCGAGGTTTATCACGGCGAACCGCGACGCGTTCCACAGCTTGTTGCAGAAGTTGCGTCCGATGTCGAACTTCGGGCTCGTGTTGGCGGTGCGTCCGTCGGGCAGCGTCATCGTCTCGACGGGCATGCGCACGTCCTGCGTCTGGGTGGTCATCGACACCAGCGTGAAGCGCATGGCGTCGGCGCCGTGGGAGTCGATGATGTCCAGCGGGTCGATGCCGTTGCCGAGCGACTTGGACATCTTGCGCCCCTCGCCGTCCTGGATCATCGCGTGGATGAACACGTCGGAGAAGGGAATGTCGCCGAGGCAGTACTGGCCCATCATCACCATCCGCGAGACCCACAGCGTGATGATCTCCCGCGCGGTGCACAGCACGTCGGTCGGATAGAAGGTCTCGAGCTCGGGTCTCCGTTCCGGCCAGCCCAGCGTGCTGAACGGCCAGAGGGCGCTGGAGAACCACGTGTCCAGGACGTCGGGGTCGCGGTCGACGCTGTCTGCTAGGTTCGCCAGTTCCTGTTGCTCTGATGTCTGGGGATTGCCCGCATGGTGGTTCCCGTTTGCGTCCAAAAACCCGACCGCTTCCCGCAGCTCCTGCATCGCATCGTCGCCTGCCGGAGTGTGGGTGCAAACGAAGACGGTGGAGGGCCGTCCATCGTGACCGCGGATGAACAATTCGTCGTGCAGTCCCTTGGCCTTCTCGTAGGCGGCGAGCGCTCGTTTGAGATTGCCCAAGTGCTCGCTCTCGACGTCGGCTTCAGATCGCCCCTCGTAGTCGGTCTCGTAAAGCCGCAAGTGCATGCGCCATACGGGAATCCGATGCCCCCACCAGAGCTGGCGGGAGATCGGCCAGTCGCGCAGGTTCTCCAGCCACGTCCGGTAGTTCTTCGCGTAGCGCTCGGGGGTGAATGCCAGACGCCCGTCCATCAGCGGCGCCAGCGCCAGCCCGGCCAGCGAATCGACCGGGACGTCCGTATCTTTCAGACAGGTTTGCCCGTCGCGCTGTTCGCAGAGCTCGGGATTCGCCCCGGCCCACGCCGCGGCCGTCTCGCGGCAGCGCTCGATGGGCTTCTTGACCGCGACGTACCACTGGTCGGACAGGTACGGCTCGATCGGCACGTGCGAGCGGTAGCTGTGCCCGACGGAGTGGGAGTACTCGCGGACGTCGGCGAGCAGGTTCTCCCGGC